>CBDUWQ010000071.1:0-16853 GCA_965370965.1 uncultured Bacteroidales bacterium | reverse complement strand
CGATAGTATTGAATATAAGAATATTATAGTTGTATCTAAATAAACACCTCTATATGTTTAACTAAAATTTAAAATTATGTTTGGAGAAATTGGAATAATAGCAGGGATAGCAAGTTTTATATTATTAATTATATGGTTATTTGTTATACCTATGCGTTTATTGAAATTAATTGATAGTCAAAAAGAAACAAATCGATTATTAACTAATTTTTCACACACAATATATCATTCAGAAACTCTAAAAGGTATTAGTAAAGGTTATTTGAAAATTCGCAAATGTCATAGTTGTAATAATGTTCATGCACCCGAAATACTAAAACACGGACAAAATTGTCCTAATTGCGGATTTTCATATAAGAAAGGGAATGTTATATATAAAAAAGATAATAAAGTTGAAAGTGTGAAAAAGGATATATTTGATAAATTCAGAGACAATCCTGAATATGAAATTTTATTAGAACTTTGAACAATTGTTATTAGAACGCATAAAAAGATAAAAATCAACTTTTCATTAACTGGTGGGGAAATGGTGGGGAAAACAAAAAACCCAACCTTATAAAAGATTGGGTTTTAAGAGTTTAAAAATATATCAGCGGAGAAGGGGGGATTCGAACCCCCGGTACAGTGTTTACCGTACGTCAGTTTAGCAAACTGGTGGATTAAGCCACTCTCCCACTTCTCCTTGGTGTTTATTTGCAAAATTTGCTTTAATTATAAAAGCTAATTTTAGAACGTGCCTCAAATTTGAGGTTCACAAAAGTATAAAAACAGTTAGCTTTTGCAAAAATATTTTTAATAAATATTTATCTTTCTTAAAAAACATAATCCTTACAGTATCGGTATCTCGTTTTTACTTACTATAAATTAATGGTACTAATCAATATAGTTAAAATGGCAAACCTTCATCAGCGGGTTCATTCTGTGGAGGGGGTATGTCATCAACCGGAGGGGTAAAACCGCTATTTGGGCTTTGTTGTGTACCCGCTGCCTCTATTTTCCAAACCCGTACATCGGTGTACCACTTCTCATTATACTCGCGACTTTCAATATTTATTGATGCTTTTATAGTTGCACCAACTCCTGTATTTTCTAAATCAACCTTACTGTTCCAGTTTGACAGGCACACTTTTTTTGGGTATTGATCCAGGGTTTCAATAATAAAATCCTGTCGTTTCCATTCGCCCCTTTGTGAATTACCTGATGAAGCCTGTAAAATTTTGATAATTTTTCCTGTAATTTCCATAAATCATATTTTTATGCAAAAATAACCTTTGCATTTGAACCTGCAAAAAGCTGAGGATATTTATTAATTAGTTAGTATCCTTAAATACGCAAGTAAAGGTGTAAATATGTAAATAAACAGTAGGTTGCAATAAATATATCCTACCTTTAATTTACAATTCACACTTTGACTATTATATAGTTAACTATTGACCTGCGGTATTTTTACTTTTTGCGAAAAGTATAACGAAGCAACAGCAATTACTGCCCCTGCAATAAATGGTATCCGCCAATTAACCATCCATAAAGCACCGCCTATAACCGGAATTACCACCGCCGAAATATGGTTTATGGTAAAACCAACCGCCATGCTTGGAGCAATATCTTTTGATTCGGCAGTTTTCTGAAAATAAGTATTAATTGCCATTGATGCGCTAAAGAAAATATGGTCGGCTACATATAAAACAGCTACAATAGTTCGGTTCTCAATCAGTGCGTAACTTAAAAATATTGCAATTAAGCTTACATACTCAATGGTTAGTATTGTGCGCTCGCCAAACCTGTTAATAGCCTTACCTACAAGTGGCGATATAAAATATGTTGCAATATTGTTAATTACAAATAGTATTGCTACTTCTTTAATTCCAAAATGGTATTTTTCAACCAACATAAAAACGGCAAAAACTACAAATACTTGCCTGCGGGCACCGCTTAAAAAATTTAGCGTATAAAACAGCCAATATTTGCGTTTTAAAACCATCTTTTTTTGCTGTATGGGTAAATTTTTATTGGTAGGATTTTTTGTGAGGGCAAATAATCCTAATATAATAACTACACCACCAAATACAATAAATTGCATTGACAAACTAAGATATGGAGCAATAAACCATATTATTGCGCCAATTATTATATTGGTAAGTGCTCCAAGGCTTTTTATTTTGCCTATCATTATCGGGGCTTGCTTTTTATTAAAATATTGTAGTGTAAGACTTTGATTTACAGTCTCAAAATAATGAAATCCTATTGACATTAACAAGGTTGTAATTAATAGCCCGCTAAACGATGGGAGCAAGCCTGTTGCAAAAACTCCAATACCCATAAGCAAAATAGAGTATGCTGCTAATCGATGCTCTTTAAAAATTAATAGGAGATAAACTACAAGCAGAGCCAAAAATCCCGGTATTTCACGTACCGATTGGATAACTCCTGCCTGAAAACCGTTAATTCCAATTTCGTCAACAGCATAATTATTGAACATAGTGCGCCATGCCTGAAAACCAATTGACATTGTAACAACAAGTAGCAATAAGTACCAATACATAGGGTTTTTGCGAATTTCTTTTATCATGTTTTAAATAATTTTAATACTAAAATATAAATAGCTGACGTTATTGCTAATGTATTTAACCAATATAAATTATTCACATAGATACAATAAATTATTCAACTTAAATTTTAAGCATATGAAAAAAATATTTTTTATAATGAATGTTGTTTTTTTATTAATAATCTCAATTTCGGCTACTGCACAATACAGCATTGGAATTGATGGTGGTGCAGGTATTGGTAATGCAATACCTGTGTATAATAATGGTTTGTTCTATAATTACGGAATATTTGGTAAAGTAAAAATTTCAAATTTATTTTATACAAAAGGTAAGATAGCTTTTGAGAGCACAAATTCAAGTGATAATATAATTTATACTGATATTAATGGAGAACAGCAGAACCCAGGAACAATAATACAGACCTTTCAGTTTTTATCATTTTCGGCTCTAGTAGGAATTAATGTTGGGAATAGGGTTAATTACTTTTTTAATGCCGGTCCTTATTTGGGCTATCTGCTTAAACAGAATGCAACTTTTGAAGGGGTTAATGGTTTCTTTGATGATAATTTAGATAATACCAATAATTATAAAAGATATGGGTTTGGTTTGTTAATAGGAGCTGGGGTAGAAATACCTTTATCTGAAAAAATTTTGCTTGCATTTGGAGTGAGGCATAATTTATTGTTAACAAATTTGAGTAAAGTAGAAGGAGCTGTTGCAAAAATATGTGCTACCTATGCTTCAATTGGTTTTGCTTATGCATTATAAAAGTATTCTTTGGTAAAAAAAATCCCAGATTAACTGGGATTTTTTTATTTATTCATTATTTCTTTTTATTACCACCTGATTTTGTGGGTGGTGTTGATATGCTGTTGCGCATTTGCGTATCGGCATCAATATTCTTCATTTTGTAATAGTCCATTATGCCGAGATTTCCCTGACGGAATGCATCAGACATTGCCTTTGGCACCTCTGCTTCGGCTTCAATAACCTTTGCTTTCATCTCTTGTGCTAATGCTTTATTTTCTTGTTCTAATGCAACAGCCATAGCCCTACGCTCTTCGGCTTTAGCTTGTGCAATGTTTTTATCGGCCTCGGCCTGATCCATTTGTAGTACCGCACCAATATTTTTACCTATATCTATATCGGCAATATCTATTGATAGTATCTCAAATGCTGTACCGGCATCCAAACCTTTTTCGAGTACCACGCGCGAAATGCTGTCGGGGTTTTCAAGTACAGCTTTGTGCGATGTTGACGAACCTATTGATGATACAATACCCTCGCCAACACGAGCAAGTACAGTATCTTCGCCTGCACCACCAACCAATTGCTTAATATTGGCACGAACGGTAACGCGGGCTTTACAAATAAGCTGAATACCGTCTTTTGCTACTGCGGTAACAGCAGGTGTATCAATAACTTTTGGGTTTACCGACATTTTTACTGCCTCAAGAACATCACGACCTGCAAGGTCAATTGCGGTAGCCATTTTAAAAGTAAGAGCAATGTTAGCTTTTTCTGCTGAAACTAAAGCATGTACTACGGCTTCAATGTGTCCGCCTGCAAGAAAGTGAGCTTCTAAATCATCGCGCTTAATACCTGATAAGCCTGCTTTATGAGACTCAATCATAGCACGTACAATTCGGTTAGGTGGAACATTTCTCCATCGCATTAAAATAAGCTGAAGAAGTGATACTCTAACTCCTGATATTTGTGCTGTAAACCATAATTTAATTGGTATAACATATAAAAGAACCCAAAGTCCAATTATAATCCCAATTATCAATACTACATTTATTCCGATTCCTTCCATAATAAAAAAATTAAATGGGTTTAACAATAAGTTGATTTCCTTCTATTTTAATAACCTCAATAGGTGTGTTTTGGTCAATAAATTTATGCCTCGATTTTCCCTCAAAAGTTTTATCGTTTACCATTACTGTTCCTATAGGGGCTAAACGTGTTAATGCTTTACCTTTATCTCCGGGGTTTATGTTTTTTATTTCAATATTTTCAACCTTACTATTTATGACAGTTTTTAACGACATTTTTTGCCATGTGTTTGACCGTAGTATAAGTACCATAGTGCCAATCATTACAACAAGTACTGCAATTAGTATATAATGCCCTGCGGGAACACCAAGTGATTTGTATCCATAGTAAATTCCGCCAATTATTAATACAATACCAATTATTCCTGAGATATTTGTGCCCGGCAATACCAAAAACTCAAATATAATTAATAATAACCCAAGAAACAGTATGATAATTATTGCGGTAAGGCTCATAAATTAAATTGTTAGATATTGGACATAAAGCAAATAAATATAATGCCTACTATAAAAAGCCAAGTTAATCAATGGTAACAGAAAGTCCTTTGCTTGACAGTTGATCCTTCATTAAATGCAACTCTTCAAATTCTCCTTTTTTAACATCGCATTTGCCTTTATAATGTGTAATAAAGGCACATTGTTCAGCCTGATTGCTATCATGATGACAAATTTCAATAAGACTATCAATAACATGATCAAAAGAGTTCACTTCATCGTTATGAAGAATAAGATTCCGAGCATTATCATTGTCTAGTTCAAACAATTCATCAAAACTGGGGTTTAATTCTTCTCTGTTACCCATAATAAATTCCTTTTGCTTTATTGATTTTATCAGTTTTCAAATATATTGTTTTTTTTTATATGTTTGTTTATGAAAACAAATTTTAAAAAAAAATATTATGGCACTACTAAACGAAGGCGATAAAGCACCTGAGTTTTCAGGTAAAAATCAAAATGGCGAAATTTTATCATTAAAACAGTTTAAAGGAAAAAAACTGATATTGTATTTCTATCCAAAAGACAATACACCGGGTTGTACGGCAGAATCGTGTAATTTGCGTGATGAGTACGAATTGTTAATAGGCAAAGGTTTTGAGGTGGTTGGTGTAAGCCCTGATAGCGAGGTATCGCATAAAAAATTTATAGCCAAACACAGCTTGCCGTTTAATTTAATAGCCGATACTGAAAAGATAATTTTAAAAGCATATGGCGCTTGGGGATTAAAAAAGCTTTATGGTCGCGAATATGAAGGGGTTTTGCGTACTACTTATGTAATTGATGAAAACGGTATTATTGAAAAGACATTTAAAAAGGTAAAAACTAAAGAACATGTGGCTCAAATACTTGAAGCATTGAGATAGTACGGCCGTTGCATAATATTAAAAGAGAATTTTTACACTTTAACTCCCATAACTAAAACATCGTCAATTTGCTCATAGCTTCCCTTCCACGATTCAAACTCTTCAGCGAGCAAATTACGTTGTTTTTCGTAAGGAATATTATTAAACGATAAAAGTCTATTAACCAACCGTTTTTGCATAAATTTACCCTGCCCGCTTTCCGACATCTGGTCGGCAAAACCATCGGTAAACAGATATAGCCTATCGTTGGTTTTAAGCTGAATAGTATGGTTCTCATATGGAATTTCATGCAGGTAATTACCAACAATACAATTACTGCCTTTTATTTTCTTTACCTTATTATCTCTTATATGAAAAAGCGATTGAAAAGCCCCCGAGTATTGCATCACTTTAGTGTCTTTATTTACAATACATAATGAAATATACATACCATCTGATGTGCTCTCACGTTTTGTTTGGGCATATAAGGTGTTTTTAAATTTAGTGCGTAATAATTCCAAAACATCAGAGGCTTTATTGATACTATTATGGCTTATTATCTCACCCAATAGGCTCATTCCTAACATGCTAAGCAATGCGCCCGGAACGCCATGCCCTGTACAATCGGCAACACAAAACAACATATGGGGTGTGTTATTTATTTCAAGATTCCTTATCCAGTAAAAATCACCACTAACATAATCTTTTGGTTTAAACAGAATAAAACTATCACCAAAACAGTTTTTCAATATCTCCTCATCAGGTAAAACTGCTTGTTGAATTTCACGTGCATAATTTATACTGTCGGTAATGGTTTTTTTCTGTTTTGTAATCAGCTTATGCTGCGACAGGGCATAATCGCGCTGTGCTTCAATTTCAGTTTTCTGTTCTTCAATCTCTTTGGTACGTTGGTGTACAATACTCTCTAAATTTGTGTTTACATATTGCAAATGCTCCGATAAGTTTTCACTTTTTAACAGCGATTGGTTTAACTTTGAGTTAATAATCTGAGCTTGAATAAGCATCATGCCAAAAATGCCTATATCAAGCAAATTTACCGAGTGAATTACAAGTAGGTTATGTAAAGTATCATTTACCACTGTAACTATTAAAAATCCAAATCCTAATAAAAACAGCCCTGCATTATCAATTTGCCTAATTTTTGCAACAATACCTGCATAAACGCCATAAACACCCGAAAAAATGGTAAAAAACATAAAACCATTAAAATTTATACTTGATATGTGCAAAGGGGTAAAAAATGTCAATAGTGCTGAAAATGAAGTGTATCCAATGGTGCCAAATAAAACATATTTTGAATATATTGATGGAAAAAGGCTATAAACATAAATGGCAAAAAAGCAAACCGTCATATAATATGAGAACCTCCAAATTTTTAAGGCAAAAATAAAATCAGGGTTAAAATTTGGAAACAGAGCACCAAAATAATAAAAGCTCATAAAAATCACATAAATAGCTATCATTATTGATGCGATACCAAAATAAAACGAGGTCCGGTTTTTTCTGCTAATAAGAAAATAATTAATCTGATTAAAAATTATAAACAAAATAGTGCCTATAATTATTGCATATTTTAACAAGCCAAATGCCGATTGCTTTATTTGGTGCGCAGGGGTTGTTAGGTATAATTTATTTGCCAAACCATTTTTTTCGCGGTAAAAATTTGCATAATGAATAACAATATGATTTTCTATTTTCGGATAAAAACTTTTCCAATTTAGTATTAATCCGGGTTTGGTGGTTTTTATCGATTGGGTAGGCGTACCCACGCTACCAACCAATTTATTGTTAACATAAATGCTTGCAGCCGAATATATGGTTAAACTGCTAATTGTTAGTTCTGTTTTTGTTGTATCAAGGTTAACTTTTAAATAATAAGTGCCATATTTAAAACTCTTTGTTTCGCTGCGTTTTGATGGAACAGTTATAACAGTATGAGGCAACTCTAAAAATGCCTTTTCAATATTTTGTGGGTTAATTAAAGTATCGGCAAAAAACAGCCATTCGCCATTTAACGATGCCGATTTAAACGTGCTTAAATCAATTTCAGACAAATCAATAAAACCATATTCAGCCTTAATTACTTGCCCCTTAGCAAACAAAGCAGCATTACAAAAAATAATGAGTATAATAACAAATATTTTCTTAAAAAGTCTATTCAATGTTTATGCATTATTAATTGTTCATGCTAAAAGTAATCAAAAATAGTATATGGCAAAGTGCTTTTATAATTATTATATTATATGCAAAAAAAATTGTCATATTTGCTTATATTTACATTCCTTAAATTTGTGCCTACACGAACTGTAAATTTTTATGAAATGGAATATTTTGGATTAGATTTTTATTTTTTGAGATTAGTTGATGCTTTTGTATCAGCTAATTGAGAAAAGTAAAAATATTGCCATCCCGATAATAAGCATTGGGACTAATTTTGTAGAGTTTTTGTACAAGCATTCAAACAGCAAATAAAAAAAACTGAATAACTATTTTATTATGAGCAATGAGCAAAAAAATGTAAACAAAGAAAAACTTAAAGCATTACAGTTAACGATTGATAAAATTGAAAAAAACTTTGGTAAGGGCGCCATTATGAAAATGGGCGACTATCCCATTGAAGATATCCCTGTTATAAGCTCCGGCTCCATTGGTGTCGATTTGGCTTTGGGAGTTGGTGGATTCCCCAAAGGGAGGGTTGTTGAGATTTACGGACCTGAGTCATCAGGAAAAACAACTTTAGCTATTCATGCTATTGCCGAAGCGCAAAAAGCAGGAGGTATAGCGGCATTTATTGATGCCGAGCATGCTTTTGATCGTTTTTATGCCGAAAAGCTTGGCGTTGATGTTGAAAACTTGTTGGTATCGCAGCCCGATAACGGAGAACAGGCACTTGAAATTACCGACCATTTAATCCGTTCCGGCGCAATTGATATTGTAGTAATAGATTCGGTTGCCGCACTAACCCCAAAAGCTGAAATTGAAGGTGAGATGGGCGACTCAAAAATGGGACTGCAGGCACGCTTAATGTCACAGGCACTAAGAAAACTTACTTCAAATATTAATAAAACAAAAACCTGCTGCGTTTTTATTAATCAGTTACGCGAAAAAATTGGTGTAATGTTTGGCAACCCCGAAACAACAACAGGGGGTAATGCTCTTAAATTTTATGCCTCGGTGCGTATTGATATTCGCCGTATTGGTCAAATTAAAGATGGCGATGAGGTTACAGGCAACCGCACAAGGGTTAAGGTTGTAAAAAACAAAATGGCGCCACCGTTCCGTAAAGCCGAATTTGATATAGTTTATGGAGAGGGCATATCAAAAACCGGTGAAATTATAGACCTTGGCGTTGAATATGATATAATAAAAAAAGCAGGATCGTGGTTTAGTTATGGCGAAACACGCTTAGGACAAGGACGCGAAGCTGTACGCCAGCTTATTAGAGATAATATTGAGTTGGCTACCGAACTTGAAACAAAAATTGTTGAGGCTATTGCCAATGCAAAGGAGAAATAATAATCTTTAAAATGGATAAAATTATTGAGGAGCATTATTTATGATAAAGACGGTGTATGCACCGTCTCAACAAAATACTTAATTATTGAAAATATAAGCAGATGAAACAGCTCTTAGTGAAAAACGGAGCAAGCTAATAGCCTGCTCCGTTTTTTCGGAGGCTGAGATAGTTATTTAGGCACTTGCCCGAATAGTTTAGGTGGGCACATAGCTTGTCTTGAATTTATTTCGGAAAGAATGATTAATTTTTTTCTATGTTCCTTGCATAACGTCAGGCAGGCATGAGCCATCTACGATAAAATTTTTAAACATATGAAAACACTACCAATTATTATAGTAATTGCAATAATATCAACAATAGCGTGCCGCCAAAACAGTACATCTAATAAAAATACGCAAACTGTTGAACAGCCCGATTCATTAAGAACTGACTCCTTAACCAAACTTATTGACAAAAACCCAAAAAATGCAGCACTTTACGCCGAAAGGTCGAAATTGCATATTAGTCAAGGGCACTTAACCGAGGCCATAAAAGATTTAATTTTTGCCAATCAGATTGATTCGCTTAACCCCGAGTATTACCTGTACTTATCAGATTTTTATTTACGTTTGGGAAAGTCGGCGGTTGTAAACAGCATATTGCTAAAAGGAAATAGATTAATACCTGATAATAAAGATATTTTATACCGCTTGGGCAACTTATACTTTTATATTAAAGACTATAAAAAATCATTTCAGTATTTAAATAAAGCACTTGAGGTTGATATGTATTTTGCAAAAGCATATTTTTCAAAAGGCTTGGTTTATAATGAATTGAGAAACACAAAAAAAGCTACAGAGAATTTTCAGTTTGCAGTTGAACGCGAACCCGACTACTATGATGCATATATTCAGTTAGGGCTTATATTTTCAGAAAAAAATGATTCACTGGCATTGGATTATTATGAAAATGCCTTGCGCTTAATTCCCGACAGTTATGAAGCCCTTTATGGAAAAGCTATGTTTTATCAACAAAACGAACGGTTTGAAGATGCTCAAAAAATATATAAATATATGCTTAGTAATTTAGAACCGGAGCTTTCGGCGGTTTACTTTAATACAGGGTATATTGATATGATTTATTATAACGATTATAAAAATGCCATAATCCATTTTGATAGTGCTTTAATTTATAAGCCCAAATATATTGAGGCTTTAAACAATAAAGCTTTTTGTTATGAAAAAGCAGGCAATAATAAGCGTGCCCGCGAAAACTATAAAAAAGTACTTGAAATTATCCCAAATTACGATTTGGCAGTTAAAGGTTTAAACAGGTTAGATAATAAGAAGTAGGCTTTTTACAAAAGTTTGTTAATACAAATAGAAACTATTTAAATTATTAAAATGGCAAAAATATTATTAGCATTTGTATTGATTATGGTTGTGTTTACAGCAATATCTCAAACAGCAGTTCCTCCGTCAGAAGGAGATGGGACAAATGAAAATCCGTATCAGATAGCCACTCTTGAAAACTTATATTGGATAAGTCAGAATAGTGCTGAATGGGATAAATCATTTATTCAAATTGCAGATATCAATGCTGATGCTACTTCAGGTTGGGATAGTGGTGCAGGATTCTCACCTATAGGAAATTTTGACACGAAGTTTACTGGCATATATAATGGTGAAGACCATACAATTGACTTGTTATTTATTAATCGTTCATCAGATATTTGCATTGCTCTATTCGGTTTTATTAATGGAGCTAAAATTGATAGTATTGGTCTTACTAATGTGAATATTACAGGTGGTGAATATAATGTTGGTGGTTTAATAGGTTGGAATAATGATTCAGAAGTAAGTAATAGCCATTGTTTGGGGAGTGTAACTGGAGTTAAAAGGGTTGCTTGCCTTATTGGATATAATACCAGTTCAAAGACTGTAGATAATTGTTATAGTGCAGGGAGCGTAAGTGGTGATAATAATGTTGGTGGTATTGCTGGGTATAGTACCACATCAATAAATAATTGTTATAATACAGCAAATATAAGTTGTAATCATAGTGCCGGTGGTATTGTAGGATATAATATGACAGCAAAAATTTTTAATTCATATAATACCGGAAGTGTTAGTGGTTCTGATGGTAGTATTGGTGGTATTGCCGGAGTTACTAACAAATCAACTACCGAAAGTGATTCATCAAAGATACTAAACTGCTATAATACAGGAAGTATAAATGGTACCGAGTATGCTGGAGGAATTGTTGGATTCCATTATAATAAATCAACAATTAGTTGTAGTTATAACACAGGTAATATTAGTGGAGATATGTATGTAGGTGGCATAGTTGGTGGTAATGAAGAATCATCAAATGTAAATAATTGTTATAGCCAAGGAGATATTACGGTGTCAGGTAACGAAACTTATTCTTATGGAGGCGGACTTGTTGGGGCTAATGATGTGTTATCAACAATAAATAATTGCTATAGTACCGGAAATGTAAGCGGAGCTGATGATTTTATAGGCGGCTTTGCCGGAGTTAGTGAAGGAGAAGGAAATAATAACTTTTGGGATATACAAACATCAGATCAATCATTGAGTGACGCTGCAACAGGCTTAAACACAGATGAAATGCAGAGTTATGGCACATATATTAATAGTAATTGGGATTTTATGGACGAAACCTTAAACGGAACTGATAACATTTGGGGAATAAATGCAAATGAAAATAATGGTTATCCATTTTTAGCATGGCAGGGGTATTCACATGTTATAACGGGAATAAGTAATTTTGAGTCGGAGGATGCGTTACGGTTATTTCCAAACCCAACAAGCAAATTTATACAAATTGAAAGTAAAAAATGTAAAATTGATTTTATTAAAATTATAGATATAACAGGTAAAATGTGCCATAATATTTATATTAGAGAAAATGTAATTGATGTAAGTGATTTACAGCAGGGAATATATTTTATTGAAATTAATATTAATAAGTCAACAAAAGTACTACGCTTTATAAAAAAATAGAGCAATAGTAAATTTAGATTTTGCAGCACATAATTCAGGCTAATAAGTAATATATTAAATGTATAATTATTATCATCATAATTAATTTTATAAACATATGAAACGAACATTAAAATTATTTTATTTGTTAGGTTTTGCAGCTTTAATTTTTACGGCTTGCCAAACCAACACATCAGTTGAAAACAAAGTAGTTTCCGATTTTAGCGGACAATTAACAGAACAAGAGAAAGATGGTGGACGGTTGACACCGGAAATTATGTGGAAATTTGGTCGTTTATCAGGTGGTGAGATTTTACCCGATGGCAATTGGGTAGTTTATACCGTTTCGCGCTACGATGCTAAAACACTTGGCCGTACTACCAATATTTTTGTTGTACCTGCCGATGGCGGCGAGCCAAAAAAACTTACCGAAGACCAGTTTAACGATATAGCTCCAACATGGTCTCCTTGCGGGGAAAAAATAGCATTCCTATCAAACCGTTATGGCGATTATCAGGTTTGGTTTATGAACCCCGATGGTTCAGCAAAATTACCATTTTCAGATATTGATGGTGGAGTTGATGCTTTTAAAATATCGCCAAACGGAGAGCACTTGTTATATACCCAAGCAGTAAAATTGGAATCAACTATTCTTGAAAAATATGCCGATTTGCCTAAAGCCAATGCTAAAGTAATGGATAATTTAATGTACCGCCATTGGAACGACTGGAGCGACCATAGCTTTTCTCATATTTTTGTGTCGGTAATTGAAGAAGGTAAAGCAAAAGCCGGTATTGATATTATGGAAGGTGAAATGTGGGATGCACCGCTTGCCCCATATTTTGATGACTCGCAAATTACATGGAGCCCTGATGGGAAAACTATTGCATACGCATGTAAGAAACTTTATGGAAGGGAGTATGCTGTTAGTACAAACTCTGATATTTATCTGTATAATATTGAAACCAAAGAGACAAAAAATATTACTAAGGATAATTTAGGGTATGACAAATATCCTGTATTTTCACCCAACGGAAACAAAATTGCATATATGAGTATGGAAACCCCGGGCTACGAGTCGGACAAAGAACGACTTTTTGTGATGGATTTGGTTACCAATGAAAACGTTTTTGTTAACGAAAATTGGGATCAAAATGGACATAATTATATATGGGATGAAAATGGAGATGAAATTTATTTTATTAGCGGGCATCACGCTCTTGACCAAGTTTATAATGTTGATTTAGCATCAAAAACATTTACACAAATAACAAAAGGGCAACATAGATATACAGGATTTTCAATGCAAGGCAATAAAATAGTAGGCTCAAAAACCACACACCAAATGGCTGCCGAGTTGTTTACTATTGATGCCCAAACAGGTAATGAAAAACAGTTAACCTTTGTAAACAAAAATATATATGACAATATAAAACTTGGTCATTCAGAGGAGCGTTGGGTGAAAACCACCGACGGAAAAGATATGCTTGTATGGGTTATTTACCCGCCAAATTTTGATGCCAACAAAAAATACCCGGCAATATTGTATTGTCAAGGAGGACCACAGTCGGCAGTAAGTCAGTTTTTCTCGTATCGTTGGAATTTTTCAATGATGGCCGCAAACGATTATATTATTGTTGCACCAAACCGCCGTGGTTTACCATCATTTGGGCAAGAGTGGAATGCGCAAATATCAACCGACTATTATGGACAGAATATTGAGGATTACCTATCGGCTATTGATGCTTTAAAAACTGAGCCTTTTATTGATGAGAACCGTTTGGGATGCATTGGAGCCAGCTATGGCGGATACTCGGTATTTTATTTGGCAGGGCATCATCAAAAACGGTTTAAAGCGTTTATTTCACATTGTGGAATGTATAACTTAGAGAGTTTTGCAGCAGCCACCGAAGAGTCATTTTTTCCAAATCACGATTTAGGAGGAATGCCGTGGGATATAGATAATAAAGTTGCACAAAAATGTTATGCAAACTCACCCCATAAATTTGTTCAAAATTGGGATACTCCAATAATGATTATTACCGGAGGCAAAGATTTTAGGATACCATATACCGAATCGTTACAGGCATTTAATGCTGCCCAGTTGCGTGGTATTCCAAGTAAGTTACTGTATTTTCCTGAGGAGACACATTTTGTTACTCAACCGCAAAATGCTATTTTATGGCAGCGCGAATTTTTTGATTGGTTAGATAAATATTTAAAATAAAATAAAAGCGGCTTGAAAGCCGCTTTTATTTTTTAAACATAAGTATATTCGCTAAATTAGTAGGAATTTTTTATACCAAAACTTATCAAAATATGGCAAAAACTAAACACAAAGGAACAATTGCTATCCTTACCGGCGGTGGCGATGTACCAGGTTTAAATCCGGCAATTAGGGCAATTACAATACGAGCTTTGCGCGAAGGATATAAGGTTTTAGGATTTAAACGCGGTTGGGCAGGTCCTATTAGTTTAGTTCGCGACAAAAAAGCTGATAATACCCCTTTTATTATAGAGCTTACCGAGGAGATAGTTAACCGTTCGGCAAGAACAGGAGGCACATTTTTGCATACTTCGCGTACAAGGCCAAGTCATGTAAAAAAAGATGAAGTGCCCGATCATCTTAAAGAAAAATATACCGATGATGTAAATGATTTAACCCCTGAGGTGTTGAAAAACTTCGATTTTCTCGGTATCGATTTTCTTATACCCATTGGCGGCGACGATACATTAAGTTATGGTGTTAGGCTTTATAAGGAGGGCGTAAAGGTAGTGGCAATTCCTAAAACCATGGATAACGATGTGCCCGGTACCGATTATTGCATCGGCTTTAGCACATGTGTAACACGTACCATTAGTTTGGTAAATAGTTTAAGAACATCGGCAGGGTCGCACGAGAGGCTGCTTGTAATTGAGGTGTTTGGACGATATGCCGGATATACCGCTTTACTGCCAACCATGGCAGGTGCTGCCAACCGCTGTGTAATACCTGAGTATGAGTTTGAAATTGAACGCCTTACCGAGCTATTGGTAGCCGACCGCAATTCAAACCCTAGCAAATATTCGGTACTGTTGGTGTCGGAAGGGGCAATTTATAAAGGGATGAATGATATGACTTTCAGTAATCATACAGCCGACGCATATGGGCATAAAAAATTGGGTGGAATTGGTCAAGAGGTGGCTGAAAAAATTAAAGATTTTACACCTAAGTTTAATAACGGACGAACAATAAATTTTATTAGTCAGAACCTTGGCTATATGGTGCGTGGCGGCGACCCCGATGCTATGGACTCAATTGTGCCAATGGCTTACGGCAACCTTGCTTTAGACCTTATTTTAAAAGGTATTCACGGTAGGCTGGTAATACTGCGCAACGGACGGTACGATAATGCCCCGTTAGATGTGGTAACGTCATCAAAAAAAATAATTGATGTAAACCAGTTTTATAATACCGAGCGGCTAAGGCCTTTGTACAAAACATTTGAAATGAAACCTACTTTTATTATGACAGGAGAGTAGTTTAATTGACAATTGAATATTAAAATATTATGGGTAAAGCAAAATTAACACGTTCAAAAAATAAGGTAATTGCAGGGGTTTGTGGCGGACTGGCAGAATGGTTAGGCTGGGATATTGCAATGGTAAGGATTCTTTATTTGGTTGTGAGTATTTTAAGTGCAGGTTTTCCCGGAACACTTGTATATATTATTTTATGGATTATTATGCCCGATGACGATATGGTGGGTTATTAGGGATACCTCTAATAATTATGTTATTAACACGTATCCAAGTGACGGTAGTGTTGCAATACAAGATAATCGAGTGAAGTTGGTTCATCAGACTTCTGACTACTATGTTGCCGTAGGTGCAGTTATGGTGATAAGTGAGTTACCTATCAGATTAAGTTTATCTTTTCAAGCCAACCATGAAGCATGCGGTTATGGTATTATGGCTGTGTCTGAAAATAACAACTCTATTGGAGGTTTGGTATATTTAGATAAAGATACTATCCAGATGGTGTTTATGGATGGTAATTCTACCTTAAATGCTTTGGTTAGTAAAACAATAGATATTTATGATACTTTGGTTTATACCGTTCAGTTAACTATTGATAAGGACAAGTTAAGCATGAATTTGAATGATGACAATGGTGTTAGTTTATTCAATATCGAATCGGCATATCAAGATACAGTTGTATTTGATTCTTTAAGTATAAATACATATCAGAACCCCGGTGTTATAGTTTATTTTGATGATTTGATTGTTGAAAACGAAGATTCTGGCTCAAGTATCGAATTAACAAATTCTATGTCTGATTATGCTATTTATCCTAATCCCACTCAGGGAATTGTTAATATATCAAATTTTAGAGAGGTGTCTTCTATTTCAATTTATTCAATCTCAGGATGTTTGATAGATAATGTAGATTTGGTTTCTGGTAATGGTATTGATTTGAGTAGTTATAAGAAAGGAATTTATATGCTTAAAATTAGTTCTGAAGATGGAACTTATTTTAAAAAGCTTATTAAGGAATAATTTATTTACTTGATTTATCCTGAATAATTCATGCGTTTAGTTTGATGTAGCTGTAAGGCATCGGAAAC
>CBDUWQ010000070.1:0-16976 GCA_965370965.1 uncultured Bacteroidales bacterium | reverse complement strand
TAATGATTTAAAAGTGTTTTAGTTTAGCAGTAAAAGTAAAATTAATAGCGAAAATACAAAGTAAATAATAAGAGTTTTAAAAAATGAATCAAAATTATTTAACAGCAATAAAGGCAGCAATAAATGCCGGAGCAGAAATACTTAAAGTATATAATTCTGACGATTTTAGAGTTGAGCTTAAAGGCGATAGTTCACCATTGACTAAGGCAGATACGAATGCTCACAATAAAATTATGGAGTATCTTGTAAAAACGGATATTCCCATACTTAGCGAGGAGGGTAGAGATATACCGTATAATGAGCGTAAAAATTGGGATAAACTTTGGATTGTTGACCCTTTAGACGGTACCAAAGAGTTTATTAAGCGGAATGATGAATTTACTGTAAACATTGCATTGGTTGAAAACCATATACCTGTTTTTGGTGTTATTTATGTGCCTGTAATTGATGAACTTTATGTTGGAATTAAAGGAGAAGGTGCGTACAAGTTTTCATCTGCTGTAAAAATTGAATTTGATCATGAAAGTTTAAAAGTTTTTTTAGATTTGGGAATACAATTGCCCATTAAGCATAATAGATTATATACTGTTGTAGCAAGTCGCTCACATTTGTCAAAAGAAACCCGTGATTATATTGATGAGTTAAAACAGCAGTACCCTAAACTTGAATTTATATCAAAAGGCAGCTCACTAAAACTTTGTGCTGTAGCCGAAGGAACGGCCGATGTGTATCCGCGTTTTGCCCCAACCATGGAGTGGGACACTGCTGCCGGACAAGCAATTGTTGAAGCAATGGGGGGGCATGTAACTAAAATTGATGGAACACCGCTTTTATACAATAGAGAAGATTTGCTGAACCCATGGTTTATTGTAAAATAGGGTTATTATTGCGAATAATAATTAACGCCTGCATTTTGCACTATAAAAAGGAAAGTCTATTTTTGATACCTTTATTGAGTTTTTATAATTATTAAATATGATTTCTATTATTATTCCTTCGTATAGGTGCAGTAGGTCATTGGTAGAGTTACATAAAAGGCTTGTTCCTGTTTTAAAATCTTTAAATCACAATTATGAGATAATAATGGTTAACGATGCCAGTCCTGAAAATGATTGGGAGATTATTACGCAATTAGCCTCTATTGACAAAAAAGTTATAGGTATTGACCTGTCGCGTAATTTTGGGCAGCATTATGCCATTACAGCAGGGCTCGAGAATGCATCGGGCAACTGGATAATAGTAATGGATGGAGATTTGCAAGACCAGCCAGAGGAAATTCCTAAAATGTTTAAAAAAACTAATGAAGGTTACGAGGTTATTTTGGGGCGGAGATATTCAAGAAAGGATAATTTGTTTAAAAAAGTGAGCTCAAAAATATTCAGTTGGATTTACTCATATTTTCTTGAAACCAAAGTTGATAATTCTATCGCCAATTTCGGGGTATATCATAAAAAGGTAATAAAAGCAGTTCTTTCGTTAAAAGAAAAAGACCGCTCATTCCCTGCCATTGTAAACTGGCTTGGTTTTAAAAAAACTACTGTTGATATTGAACATGCCGAACGGTTTGCCGGAACAACGTCATATAGTTTCTCAAAATCATTACGGTTTGCCCTCGATGTTATAATATCACAATCAAACAAACCGCTAAAACTGTCTATTCGCTTTGGGCTGTTTATGTCGTTTGTCTCTTTTTTGTTTATTATTTATTTGGCATATAAATATTTTGTGCTCGGTATTGCTATCGAAGGGTGGACTAGCTTAATGGTATCGCTGTTTTTTATTGCAGGCTTGCTGTTTGCAAATTTGGGTATAATAGGGCTTTATATAGGTAAATCGTTTGACGAGGTAAAAAAAAGACCGCTTTATGTAATTCGCGAAAAGCTGAATAAAGATTAAGGGATGGAGAATTTGATAACCATATTGCGGAAAGCATTAAAAAAAAATATTAACAGTACAGCAGTTATTGATTCATTGGGAGAGTACTCATTTGATGATTTATACAATAAAGCACAAACAATTGCCAGTATGTTGGTGCAAAAAAATATGATAAAGAGCCCGGTTGCGGTTTTTTTGCCTAAATCATTCAATGCCATATCGGCTTTTACAGGAACAGTTTTAGCGGGCAATTTTTATGTGCCTTTAGATGTTAAAGCACCACCAAACCGTATTAAAAGTATTATCAAAAACCTTGAAGACCCCTTTGTTATAACAGATGAAAAACACATTCAAACTTTAATTAATATTGGGGTTGGTAGCAATAAAATAATTAACATCAATTCATTAACATATGTTGATATTATCGACTTTGAGGCAAAATTATCTAAAATTGAAAACACTATTATTGATACCGATCCTGTTTATATAATTTTTACATCGGGTTCAACCGGCAAACCCAAAGGTGTAATTATTCCGCACAGGGGGGTTATTGATTATATTAATTGGGCAACTATAACATTTAACATTACGCAAAAAGAGCATATTGGCAATCAGGCACCATTTTATTTTGATAATTCAACGCTCGATATTTATTTATGTTTATTTACTGGTGCAACATTAAATATTATACCCGATGGTTTGTTTATGTTTCCTATTAAATTGGTTGAATATATTAACCTGCATAAAATAAACTTTGTGTTTTGGGTTCCGTCAGTATTGCAAGCAGTAGCAAATTTTGATGTTTTTAAAACGTTAAAACCCAATAGTTTAAAAAAAGTACTTTTTGCAGGCGAAGTTATGCCCACAAAGCATCTTAATTATTGGATAAATTATTTGCCCAATGGTTTATTTGCCAATTTGTACGGTCCCACCGAAATTACGGTCGATTGCACTTACTATATTGTTGATAGGGCATTTTCAGACAATGAGCCATTACCCATAGGTATTGCATGCAAAAACACCGATATATTAGTATTGAATAATAATAACGAATTAGTTAAACAGGGTAAACAAGGTGAGCTTTGTGTACGTGGTTCGTCATTAGCGTTGGGGTATTGGAACAACCCCGAAAAAACAGATGAGGTATTTACCCAAAACCCATTAAACACAAAATATCCCGAAAAGATATATCGAACAGGCGATATTGTATATTATAATAAGCGCAGCGAGATTATTTTTGTTGGACGAAAAGATAACCAGATAAAACTTAGCGGATACCGTATTGAGCTGGGTGAGATTGAAAACGCAGCCATGCAAGTAAGCGAAATAAAAAATGCTTGTATAATATTTGATGAAATAAATAAAAAATTGTTGTTGGTGTACTCATCAAATAATGAAGTGCCGCAGGGCGAAATAAGAAAGCAAATGTTAAATTTTGTTCCCAAATATATGCTGCCATCGCAAATAAATTATGTTACCGAGTTACCATTAAATGCAAACGGAAAAGTTGACAGAAAAGGTTTAAAAAAGAAATATATTGATGCGTAAAATAACAGATTACAAACAAGTGCTTGAATGTAACAAGTTGATTAAAGAAGCAGGTAATCAGTTTTACACAAATTTTTATTTGTCAAAAAAACAAGTTGATGGATTTATAGCTAATGGTACTATTTTATATATCCATAAAAAAAAATCGTCTCTTTTTATTATTGATGAAAAAAGTTTTTACCGATTGTACTATTCTGCAAATTGCACCAACTTTTTAACTGAATATAAAGACTTTTTAAAAGAATTATCTAAAGACGTAGTATTAGATATTATCTCAAAAGATAATGATTTTGACATACAGGTATTTAAACAGCAAGGGTTTAAGCTGCATAAAGTTTTTAAAAGGATGACACAAACAAAACCGTTTGATATTGCATATAAACCTACTTCAATATTGGCAAAATTTAATGATAAAGATAAAATTGAAGAAGCATTAACCAAAGAATTTGATATTTTTGCAGAGCATTTGCCTAAAAAAAAGGAGATAGATTTAGCAATTAATGAGGGCAAAATATTGCTCGAAAAAAATAATAGTGAAATAGCTGCCTTATTAATGTTCGAAAATATTGGTTTTACAAGTATTTTAAGATACTGGTATGTAAACAGTAAATTTAGGGGACAAGGCTATGGGGGTAGGGTTTTTAAGTCGTATATTACTAAATTTACCAATATTAAAAGGTTTACTTTGTGGGTTGATGAAAAAAATAGCAATGCCATTGAAAAATACAAACATTATAATTATAAATTTGATGGCTTAATTGATTACATATTTGTAAAAAACAATGAACAAAATAATTAAGATTTTAAATAACATCCGTCCCGATTTTGATTTTGCCAAAGAGAACGATTTTATTGAGAATGGGTTGTTAGATTCATTTGATATTGTAACCTTGGTTTCTGACCTTGATAATGAATTTGGAGTATCAATTGACGGAGCAGATATTTTACCCGAAAACTTTAACAATATTGAGGCTATTAAAAATGTGCTTATTAAATCGGGTGCAAAGCTATGAGGCATTTAAAATTTGAAAATAAAAAGATAACAGGAATACTTTCTGTAGTACCTAAAAATACAGTTAGCTTTGACGATGAGGTAGAGAATTATAATTTCCCCATAAAAAAATCGCTAAAGTTAAAGAGTATTATGGGCTACAAACAGCACTGTTTGGTTAATGACAATACCACATCGTCTGACCTTGCAGTACACGGGCTTAATTATCTTTTTAAAAATAACCTTTTAGCAAAAGACGATATTGATGCATTGATAGTGGTTACCCAAACCCCCGATTTTTTAATTCCGCCTACAAGTAACGTTATTCAGGGTAAATGTGGATTGGGCAAACATGTAATTTGCATGGATATTAATCAAGGGTGTGCAGGCTATATTATGGGTTTAATGCAATCTTTTTTACTACTTGGTCAGCCATCAATAAAAAAGGTAGCTTTGGTAAATGTTGATGTTTTAAGTCGTAAAACCTCAAAAAAAGACCGTAACAGCTTTCCTTTGGTTGGCGATGCTGCAGCAATATCTATTGTTGAAAATAGCGATACGCCCAATACGGTTTATATGAATATGATAATGGATGGCTCAAGAAGCAATGCACTAAGAATTGAAGCAGGCGGACTGTTTATGCCATCAACTGCCGAAACTGCCGAAATGAAAGATGTGGGCGATGGTAATTTTAGGAGCAAAGATAATCTTACAATGAACGGTACTGCTATTTTTAATTTTGTAATGACCGAAGTTGGCGACTACCTTTTTGACTTGTTTAAGTATTGTAATATTAATAAAAATAGCATAGATTATTTTATGTTTCATCAGCCAAATAAATTTATGTTAGAAAAACTTGCCGATAAAATTGAGGTGCCAAGGGCTAAAATGCCTAGCAATGTGGTTGAGAATTATGGTAATTCGAGTGGGGTAACAATACCTCTGAATATTTGTCATAATTTGGGTAGTTCTATTACAAAGGCAAATTATAATGTGTGCATGTCGGGTTTTGGTTCGGGCTTAACCTATGCAGGGGCAGTTATGGATATAGGAAATATTGATTTTTGCGAAATAATAAAATATTAAATTGTAAACATATATAATTAGACCATTGAGGCATTAATAAATATTGAGATAAACACCTTAACTATTTAATGGTAAAAAAAATATAAACAGATGGAAGTGTATTACGAAAAATTGACCGATATTTTAGAAGAAGAAACAGTAAAAGACAGCGATATTTTGCGCGATTTTGAGGAGTGGGACTCGCTGGCGGCATTGTCAATAGTTTCAATGGCAAGCGATGAGTTTAAAAAAATACTTACTGCCGAAGATATTGCAAAATGCGTTACGGTAGGCGATTTAAAAGTAGCTATTGAAAATAAGTAAATTATTTTGAACGATTATATTTTTATAACAGGAGCCACATCAGGCATAGGCAAAGCTATTTCGGTTACCCTATCTGCAAATAACAACTTAGTTTTATGCGGACGGAGTAATAGTAAATTGTTAAGTGTGCTTAATGATTGTGAAAATACTTCAAATCACAGAATATTTATTTCCGATTTTTTAGATATAGATGGTGTTAGAACCGGAATGGAGCATTGGCTTAATGAAACAAAAATTCAAATTAAGGCATTTATTCATTGTGCAGGAGTAACCTATCCGTCATCATTAAAAAACCAGTCGTTTGAGCAGATTAATGCAATGTTTAATACTAACTTTA
This sequence comes from uncultured Bacteroidales bacterium, assembly GCA_965370965.1. Taxonomy (GTDB): domain Bacteria; phylum Bacteroidota; class Bacteroidia; order Bacteroidales; family SZUA-534; genus GH45. The sequence continues at coordinate 10,836 of CBDUWQ010000070.1, read as the reverse complement.
TTGCGGCAAGTGAGTTATTAAGTGTTTTAACTCAAAAAAAGTTTGCCGCTCAATTGCAAAATATAATTTTTATTTCAAGTGCTGCATCAAAAATTGGCGAAAAAGGTAATGCTATTTACAGCACTACAAAAGGAGCCATTGATGGTTTTACACGTACATTGGCAAGGGAGTTGGCACCAAAAATACGTGTAAATGCCGTTTTGCCGGGTATAGTTGAAACCGAAATGTCATTAGCCTATATTAAAACACCCGAAATTGTTAATAAATACCCGTTGGGTACCGGAAAAGTTGATGATATTGTAAATATTGTAACCTTTTTATTAAGCAATAATAGTAAATGGATTACCGGACAGAATATAGTTGTTGATGGTGGCAGAATTTTGTACTAAATACAGTTAAAATGAGAGCTCTTCTTAAAAATATTGATATTAAAGGAATACTAACAATTGTTCCAGATAAGGTAATAACTTTTGAGGATGAAATTGAAAACTTTGATTTTACCACAAAAAGTTCCCTAAAGCTTAAAAAAGCAATGGGGTTGGGGCAGCGTCGTATTGTTGATGCCGATACAACCGGTGCCGATTTGTGTTTTTACGGGCTTGAGCATTTAATAAAAAACGGTAAGCTTGCAAAAGACAGTATTGATGCCATAATTTATATTACCCAAACACCCGATCATTTTATTCCGCCAACAAGTAATTTAATTCAAGGCAGGTTAGGGCTGAATGATGATGTTATTTGTGTTGATATTAATCAGGGCTGTGCAGGCTTTCTTTACGGATTGTATCAGGCAAATATAATGCTAAGCCAGCCTGAAATTAATAAGGTGGTATTGCTAAATGCCGATACGGCTTCAAAACAGGTCTCGCCAAAAGATAGGAACTCGACTCCTTTAGCCGGCGATGCCTCATCGGTTACAGTAATTGAAAAGGCAAAAATTGATAACCCTGTGTTTTTTAATATAAAAATGGATGGTAGCCGTGGAAAAGCACTATATATTCCTGCCGGTGCATACCGAATCCCATCTGACGAAAATACCCGAAAACTTAACGAAGTAGGTGATGGAAACTGGCGCAGCCTTGAACATATTACAATGGATGGTACTGCAATATTTAATTTTACAATGAAAGAGGTGCCCGAAATGATTGAAGATATACTCAAATATGCCAATACCGATAAAGATGCAATTGACCACTTCTTTTTCCATCAGCCAAACCAGTTTATTTTAAAACGGATAAAAACCATTATGGAAATTGATGATGAAAAATTAATTGATGATTTGGTTACACATTTTGGCAATACCAGCTCGGTTACAATACCTAATGTTATTACCCATTATTATAAAAATGAGTTTAAAAAGCAAAGTTATAAATGCTGTCTTGCGGCTTTTGGCGTTGGGTTAGCATGGAGTTCTGCTGTTATTGAAATGGGGAATTTTATTTTTTGTGATTTAATTGAATACCACAAATAAGATGACAGATTCATATATTCTTATAACCGGTGCTGCCTCTGATATAGGGACAGAAATTGCCATAGCGCTTTCAAAAGATTATAACCTTTTGGTGTCGGATAAATATGAAGAAAACGCCAATATAATTATTAATAAACTCAACAAAAACAACAAGCACCTATATTGGCAAGCCGATTTATCTAATCCTGAACAGACTTTTAATGAATTATCAGATTTTTTGGCTCAAAAAGACATAACCATTTCGGGTTTTATAAATGTTGCAGGGTATTTTAAAATTAGTCCACAAAAACGTATTACACTAAAGCAAGTTAACGAATTATTAAACGTAAACTTAATTTCTGCAGCAGCATTAGTAAAGGCTTTAATAAAAAAGAACAATAAAAAGGCACTTAAAAAGGTTGTTTTTATTTCAAGTATATCGGCTTTGCGCGGATATAAAGGGTTGGGGATATATGCAGCAGCAAAAAGCGGACTTTTATCACTTGCAAAAGCCTTGGCAAAAGAGCTTGCACCAAGGGTAAATGTTAATACAATTGTACTTGGGGCTTTAAAAACAAAAACAACCGAACCTGTTTATAATGCCGAGCATGTGCAAAACCAATATCCTTTGGGCGAGGGGGAGTTAAAAGATGTAAGCTCGGCAGTTGAATTTTTAATATCGGAAAAAAGCAGATGGATAACCGGACAAGAGCTAATAGTTGATGGCGGCGTAACAATTATATAATATGCAACTTTATAATCTAAAAACAGAAACCGAATTGTCGGGCAAAGGGTTTTATGCAATTGATACTATTGATTTGGATAAGAGTTTTATCGAATTTGAGAGCCGATACATAAAACAGCATAATCCGTATTATGTTAGCTGTAAAGTTCATATACACGAGCTTGATAAAATACATATGCTAGAATCAAACGGTTTTCAATTTATCGAAAATCAGCTTAAGCTTAAAATAAATATTAAAAAGCACAATACTATTGTCGATTCATTACCTTACAGTTATAAAAAGGTTATTAACCAAAGTCATTTAAACCTTGTAAAATCAATAGCTCAAAAAACTTTTGTTGACGATAGGTTTAGTATTGATACAAAGCTGGACTCTGACTTTTCAGGACGGAGATATGTAAATTTTATTGAAGACTCATTTGCAAAACATAATGAGAATGTTTATGCGCTTTGGAATAACCAAAATAACGAAATAGTAGCTTTTGGCAGCCATAAAATTGTATCTGAAAAAGAGGCATTGATTCTTTTGGGCGGGGTTAGGCACGATTTGAAATTGGCAGGCATTGGAGCTATACACGACTATTTTGTATTAAACGAGTTGTTTGCTATGGGTATAAAAAAGGTTTTTACGCATATTTCAATGCGCAATAAGCCTGTTCTACACCTTCAGGTAAATAAACTGGGATACTCAATTGTTGATTCTTATCTGATTTTTAGAAAGGTATATTAAAAATAGAAACACAATAAGCATTTATAAATGATACCATTTAACAAACCATATTTAACAGGCAAGGAGACACAATATATTAACGATGCTGTAAATACCGGACATATATCTGGTAATGGTTCGTTTACCAAAAAGTGCCATAGTTTTTTGGAAAATCGTTATGGTTTTAAAAAGGCACTGTTAACAACCTCGTGTACCGATGCTTTAGAAATGGCAGCTTTGCTGATTGACATAAAGCCCGGCGACGAGATAATTATGCCCTCATATACATTTGTTTCTACAGCTTTGGCATTTGTACGGCAAGGTGCAAGTATTATTTTTGCCGATAGCCGCTCTAACCATCCTAATATTGATGAATCGAAAATTGAAAGTTTAATTACAAAAAAAACAAAAGCAATTGTTCCGGTTCATTATGCAGGAGTAGCTTGCAATATGGATGTGATAATGGGTTTAGCAAAAAAATACAACCTGTTTATTATTGAAGATGCTGCGCAAGCAATTGAATCAACCTATAAAGGCAAGCAATTAGGTACAATAGGACACCTTTCTGCATTTTCTTTTCACGAAACAAAAAACATACAATCGGGCGAAGGAGGCTTTTTGGGTATTAATGATGAAATATTTATTAAGCGGGCAGAGATACTTTGGGAGAAAGGTACCAACCGTGCCGAGTTTTTTAGAGGTGAGGTAAACAAGTACGGATGGGTTGATACAGGTTCGTCATTTTTGCCGGCCGATATTATTGCAGCATTTTTATATGCACAATTTCAAGAGCTTGATAAAATTCAAAAACGAAGAATTGATATTTGGAACCAATATAATAAAGGATTAGCCGAACTTGAAAAAAATGAAATTGTAAAGTTGCCCCAAATTCCGACCTATGCATCACAAAATGGGCATATGTATTATTTGGTGTGTAAAAACCTGAGCGAAAGAAATAGGTTGATACAGCATTTAAAAGATAATGGGGTAAATGCAGTGTTTCATTATCTTAGCCTGCATAAAAGTCCTTATTACAATAATAAATATAGTGGTAATGAGTTGCTTGAGGCTGATAAATATTCAAATTGCTTAGTACGGTTGCCTCTGTATTTTGAATTAACCGATAACCAGATACATACAATAATTAAAGCCGTTTTAGGTTATTATAAAGAGTGCTGAAATTTAGTAAAATATGAAGGTTAAAAATACAGTATTACAATGTGTTATATGCCTTTTAGGCATAATTTATATTTTTGGATTTTATTATAGATCTCCAAACTTTGACGAGGCAATAATTGCCGAATGGGCTTATTGGATTGCTAATATTGGAATTCCAAAATCGGTGCTATATACTCCAATGGGTGGAGGAACAGAGATTGTTATATATGTTTATCATAAATTAATTGCATGGTGTGCAGCTATAATAATTTCAGTATTTGGAATGGAATTATTGCCATTGCGAATTTTTATCTTATCATTTTTGTTTGTATTACTTTTTTCTTTTCGAAAATATACACATCAGTATATTGAAAAAAGCGCACAAAAAAGGTTTTTGCTTATTTCAGCTCTTTTGTTGTTGTTTTTTACTTTGGTGTTTAAGCTTTCATTTACATTTAGACCCGAAATAATGATAACAGCATTGGGTTTTTTAAGCTTTTTGTTTTTGCTCAGTTCTTTAAATAGCAATAATTTTTATACGGCAATAATTGCCGGTGTTTTTGCCGGTTTAAGTTTTTTGACACACTTAAATGGTATTGCATATTTAATAGCAGGTTTTATTTTTTTAATCATAAATAAAAAATATAAACTAAGCATTTTTTACTCATTAGCTGCCAGTTTAATTAGCATTTTTATTTTTGCCGATGATATTTCTGTTAATGCAATTCCGCATTTTATTGCACAATTACAAGCTTCACCCGATACAACAAGTAGTGAATTTGTTTGGTATGGCCCTTTTTTAAAGATACTAAATGAGCATCAAAGGTTTTTTCATAGCCCTGTTGAAACCAGTTTGAGCATATTGCTTGTTTTAAGTTTATTATTTACAAACAAAAATTTTAGGGTAAAGCATAAGTATTTGCTTCAATACATGTTACTGCTAATAATTTTTTTAGGAAGCCTTACGCATGGTAAAACATCAAAGTATCTATTACTGATAACTCCTTATATGGTACTTATTATTACTCATTATATATTTGAAAATGGTAAACAGGTAAGTTGGAAAAGGTATATGTTTAATACATTCCTTATTCTTTATTTTATTATTCAAGCCATTTTTATTGGCAAGCAATTTAAACCACATCACAGTGCAAAAAAATATGGAGCTAATATTCTTTCACAAATACCTGTTGGTAGTAATGTTTTTGGATCAAGCAATTTGGTTTTTGCAGGAGTTGATAAATATATATTACACTCAAAACTAACTTTTGAATTTATATCTTCACATAATAACATAGAAAAAAATCTGAAAAACTATTTAAAATTTGCTTTTGACTCAAATGAAGAGTTTGTGGTATTTACCCAACAATATACTTATGAGCGATACTGGAACGAAATACAAAACAAAAAACTTAAATTAAACGATATAATATTTGATTATAAAGTTTATGCCATACAAGATGAATTTGTGATACTTTGCTTGAATCAATAATAAAATGTTTTTTATACATTTGCAATTGCAAATTTTAGATTTTTGATTAACGGTTTAGGATGTTATATGTTATAAATTTTGTTTAAAATTCACATTATTAAAATATGAAAGGAATAGTATTAGCAGGCGGAAGCGGTACAAGGTTGTACCCTATAACAAAAGGAGTATCTAAGCAATTGTTGCCCATTTACGATAAACCAATGATTTACTATCCGCTAACAACACTAATGTTGGCAGGTATTAAAGATATACTGATAATATCGACACCAGAAGACCTACCTGGTTTTAAGAGGTTAATGGGTTCCGGCAGCGATTGGGGTATAAACCTTAAATACGCAGAACAGCCTTCGCCCGATGGACTGGCACAAGCCTTTATTATTGGTGCTAAATTTATTGGTAATGATGATGTTTGCTTGGTATTGGGCGACAATATATTTTATGGGCATGGTTTGCCAAAGTTATTGAATAGTGCACGCAAAAATGTTGAGCAGGATAAACTTGCAACGGTTTTTGGTTATTATGTAAATGACCCAAAACGCTATGGTGTAGCTGAGTTTGATAAAACGGGCAAAGTAATATCTATTGAAGAGAAGCCCGAAAATCCAAAATCAAACTATGCTGTGGTGGGACTATATTTTTACCCAAACAGTGTAGTGCAAATTGCAAAAACAATAAAACCATCGCATAGGGGCGAGTTGGAGATAACTACTGTAAACCAAGAGTACCTTAGGCAAGATGCTTTAAAAGTTGAACTTATGGGACGGGGTTTTGCATGGTTAGACACAGGAACCCATGAAAGCCTTATTGAAGCAAGTAATTTTATTGAAACATTACAAAAGCGTACAGGGCTTATGATATCTTGTCCTGAAGAAATTGCTTATGAACGTGGATTTATAAACAAAGAACAGATTGAAAAACTAGCAAAACCTTTGAGCAAAAATGCCTATGGGCAATATTTAATGAAGTTGGCAAAATAGCTTTTCAAATACCTGTTTAAAGAAGGTGAGGCTCAAGTAGATGATTAATTATTTTTTACTTATATGACTTTATGAGTCTTATGTGGTTAAAATTTTAAAAATATGAAAATAAATAATATTTGTTGTATTGGAGCAGGTTATGTAGGTGGGCCTACCATGGCCGTAATTGCCCAAAAATGCCCCGAAATACGTGTAACAGTTGTTGATTTAAACAAACAGCGCATAGCCGATTGGAATGATGCTGATTTAGATAAAATTCCTATATATGAGCCAGGGTTAAAAGAGGTGGTTGCCGAAGCACGAGGACGAAACCTGTTTTTTGATACCGATGTTGATAAAGCCATTGATGAGGCTGAAATGATATTTATATCGGTAAATACACCTACCAAAACTTACGGCAAAGGTAAGGGTATGGCAGCCGATTTAAAATATATTGAGCTTTGTGCACGCCAAATTGCAAGGGTTTCAAAAACCGATAAAATAGTAATTGAAAAGTCAACCTTGCCTGTCCGTACAGCCGAGGCTTTGCGCTCTATTTTGGATAATACAAGCTCAGGAGTTAATTTTCAAATACTTTCGAGCCCTGAGTTTTTAGCAGAGGGAACAGCAGTAAGCGACTTGCAAAATGCCGACCGTGTATTGATTGGAGGAGACCAAACACCAGAGGGGAAAGAGGCAATGCAAGCATTGGTAGATATTTATGCCCATTGGTTGCCAAAAGAACGTATTTTGCAAACCAATGTATGGTCGTCTGAGCTTTCAAAACTTACGGCCAATGCCTTTTTGGCACAGCGCGTATCATCAATAAACTCATTATCGGTACTGTGCGAAAAAACCGAGGCAAATATAGAGGAAGTAGGCAGGGCAATAGGTGCCGACAGCCGTATAGGCTCAAAATTCCTTAAATCATCAGTTGGGTTTGGCGGCTCATGCTTTCAAAAAGATATTTTAAACTTAGTATATATATGCCAAACTTTAGGACTACAAGAGGTAGCCGATTACTGGGAACAGGTAATAATAATGAACGACTACCAAAAACGCCGTTTTGCCGATAAAATTATTACCACCCTTTACAATACGGTATCGGGCAAAAAGATAGCCTTTCTCGGATGGGCATTTAAAAAAGACACCAACGACACACGTGAGACAGCAGCTATGTATGTGGCCGATATTTTAATGGATGATTTAGCAAATATTGCGGTTTATGATCCAAAGGTTAAGCATGAACAGATGTTTGCCGATGTAGATTACCTGAATACTAGAACGGAAGCAGACAATAAAAAATTATTAAAACCACAAAACGATGCTTACCAAGCCTGTAAAGATGCTCATGCCATAGCTGTTTTAACCGAATGGGATGAGTTTAAGGATTACGATTGGCAAAAAATATATGATAATATGATGAAACCTGCATTTGTTTTTGATGGCAGAAATATATTGGATGGAAAAAAGCTAGAGAAGATAGGTTTTAAGTATTATGGAATAGGAAAGTAGGGTTAAGTAACGAGGTTATATTTACTATTTTGACAGAAAAAGAACTTCAACATACCATTAAAAAGGGGGAAAGCGAAACGCTTGAATTTAAAACTTCTTTTAGTAAGACAGTACATGAAACAATTGTTGCAATGTCAAACAAAAAAGGGGGGAGAATTTTTTTGGGTGTTAAAGATGATAAAAGAGTTGTTGGAGTTTCTATAACTGAAGAAACAATTCAGAAATGGATAAATGAAGTTAAGCAAAATATTGAACCTGCTGTTTTTCCGGATTTTGAAATATGTATAATAAAGAAAAAAAGTGTTGTAATAATTACAATTGATGAATTTCCTCTGAAACCAATTTCTTTTAAAGATAGAGTTTTTATACGCAGACAAAACTCAAATCATAAACTCAATATTGATGAAATAACAGAAATGAGATTTATTAATCTTAACTATTCTTTCGATTCTTTTGAGGTTGAAACCAAATATGAAGATTTAGATTCTAAGGCTTTGGAATTATTTGAAAAAAGAATGTTAAAATCAGGTAGATATAAACCATCGGGTAACCTTAAGGATGATTTTGTTAGGCTTGATTTAATAAAAGGGAGTAATAAACTTACTAGAGCTGCAGAGTTATTATTTGGAAATCATCATACAAATATTCATATAGGTAGGTTTAAATCACAAACCACTATTATTGATGATTTAATGATTCGCAGCCCTTTGATTCTTGCAGTTGAGGAAGCAATTGATTTTATAAAGAAAAATATTCGTCTTGCATTTGTTATTGGAGGCAATACATTGAAACGTAACGAGCGTTGGCAATTTCCGATTCCGGCTTTGCGTGAGTTATTACTAAATGCCATAGTGCACAGAGATTATACAAATCCGACTGATGTTATAATTAAAATTTACGATGAAAGTATTGAAATTACAAATCCTGGAAGATTGATGGGTGGACTTTCTGTCGAAGATTTAAAAACAGATAATTATATATCAAAGCATCGAAATAAATTAACTACCGAAGCTTTTTACCTAACAGGTGATATTGAAAAGTATGGAACTGGATTTAAAAGATTACGAGAGTGGTTTCTGAATTATCCTGAATTAGAATTTAAAATTTTAGATTTGCATGATTATATACAAGTGCAAGTTTTAAAGAAAGAAAATGTCACAGAAAATGTCACAGAAAATGTCACAGAAAATGTCACAGAAAATAGAAGAAAATTAATAATGAGTAAGATTAAAGAAAACAAATATATTACAACTACTGAAATATCAAAAGAACTAAATGTTTCGCGAAGAACAATTGCTAGAGACATTGAAGATTTAAAAAGCAAAAAGAAATTAATACGTAAAGGAGCTGATAAAGGTGGATATTGGGAGGTAATAAATTCAGAATAATAATATTGCTATTTTAACAGAATGAGATGAGTTTAAGGACTACGATTGGCAAAAAATATATAATAACAAGATGAAACCTGCATTTGTATTTGATGGCAGGAATATTTTAGATGGGGAGAAGTTGGAGAAGATAGGTTTTAAGTATTATGGAATAGGAAAATAAGTATTATGAGTAAAAAAGTAGCATTAATTTCAGGCATTACAGGGCAAGATGGTTCGTATTTAACAGAATTACTTTTAGATAAAGGGTACGATGTACATGGTATTATCCGTAGGTCAAGCTCTTTCAATACTTTTCGGATAGACCACCTGTATAATAATAAGGAGCTTTTAAACAAGCGTTTCTTTTTGCATTATGGTGATTTAACCGATTCAAGTAACTTAAACCGTCTTGTTGAGAAAGTTCAACCTACCGAGATATATAATCTTGGGGCACAGTCGCATGTGCAGGTGTCGTTTGAAGTGCCCGAATATACAGCTGAAGTTGATGGTATAGGAACACTCCGTTTTCTTGATGCCATAAAAGAGGTAGGTATTAATACAAAATTCTACCAAGCATCAACCTCTGAGCTGTACGGAAAAGTACAAGAAGTTCCACAAACCGAAAAAACCCCTTTTTACCCACGCAGCCCATATGCAGTTGCCAAGCTATATGCTTTTTGGATTGTAAAAAACTATCGCGAGGCTTATAATTTGTTTGCCACAAACGGTATTTTGTTTAATCACGAAAGTGAACGCAGGGGAAAAACATTTGTTACCCGTAAAATTTCAGTTGCCGTTTCAAAAATAATGTTGGGTCAGCAAGGCGAATTATTATTAGGTAATATGGATGCCAAGCGAGACTGGGGTTATGCTCCAGAGTTTGTTGAGGGAATGTGGCGTATTTTACAAGCCGATAAACCCGATGATTATGTTTTGGCAACAAATCAAACAGAAACGGTTCGACGTTTTGTTGAGGAGTCTTTTAAGTATTTTAATGAAGATATAATTTGGGAAGGTAAAGGAGTTGATGAAATTGGTATTCTTAAAAGTTCCGGTAAAAAAGTAGTAGGAATAAATGCACGGTATTTTAGACCTACAGAGGTTGAGTTGTTAATTGGTGATTATTCGAAAGCAAAACGTGATTTAGGATGGGAACCAAAAACTAAGTTTGAAGATTTGGTAAAGATTATGGTTAAGGCTGATTACGAAAAACTAAAGAATAGAAAATAGACTTATATAAAAGCCATGAATTACACTAAAAATTAGTGTCAATTAGTGCAATTAGTGGGCAAAAAAAAATCATTTGTGGATATAAAAAAGATAAGCCCACAGATTACACGAATTAACACGAAAGAAAAAGTTAGCGATAATTAGTATAATTAGTGGGCAACAGAAAATAAATTAGGGATATTAATTAATTTTGGCACTAAAAGTTTACAAT
>CBDUWQ010000069.1:0-17125 GCA_965370965.1 uncultured Bacteroidales bacterium | reverse complement strand
ATAAATTAAATTTAATCCATTTTCAATATCAATCCAGTTCCTATTCCATTTTTGAAGCTGCTCAGTTGTTAATACTGTAATATCTAAACTGTCAAAAATCTGCTCCAAATCCTTAATCTCTATTTCTAATCTTAATATTGATTTTTGCCAAACTGATATATCTGAAGTATCTGCAATAAGCTTATTTACTTCAAAAAACTTATCCTTTGCTTTTATTTGGTAATCAGGAATTTTAGAAACAGGTATAAATTTAATAGTATCATTATTGGCACTTTCATTTACCTGACCTACTGCCGGCAATATAAAACTGATAATCAATACACCGAGTAATAACTTTTTAATTTGACTATTCATTTCAATTTTTTTTTTTATAAATTGATAAAATATAGCAATGCCATTATTGCCTAATAACAAATAATGGTAAATATACTTACATAATAAAACATAACTATTATTTTTGTTTAAAATAAAAATCAATAAGACTCCACACAAGCGCAAGCACAAAACCAAACAAAAAGTTGCTAACCTAAATTATTTAACAAACAGTTTAACAGTTTAACAATTTATTACTTTGACATTTGACATAAAATTGTTTACTTTTATGCTTTATACTTAAAAGCTAATTATTATGACAAGAAAATTACTTTTTATTGGTTTGATATTAGTATTATTTTTAGCAGTATCATGTAATCAAAACAATTCAACAAACTCAAATATAAAATCAAAAATAGATAAAGAGCTTGAAGTTGATGATGAATTAGTAGAAGACCTAAACAAAGCAAAGCAGGTTTTTTATGCTCTACCCTCGCCAATTGAAACAGCCATGCTAATAAAAAGAGCAGGCACATCATTCGATGAGGGTTTATTAAATCCTGTTGAAAATGCACAAAACTATACAACAACTTCTGACAAAGCCTTAAATTTTGGTGTTTACGGAGCCGACCTTAGTTATGCAAGTTTGTTTTCGCAAACACAAATAGCTATTAAATACATGGCAGTTTCAAAAAAAATTGCCGACGATATGGGCATATTGGATTTTTTGGACACCGATTTTATTAAACGCCTTGAAAAAAATGTAAATAATCGCGATTCAACAATGGTGATTATTACCGATGGCTTTATGAATAGCAATTCTTATTTAAAAGAGGCCGGAAGACCGGAAATTGCAGCACTAATAATTACAGGAGGTTGGCTTGAGGGACTATATATTGCAACAAGTTTAACCAAGGCATCGCCCAACAATAGCGAATTAATTGACCGTATTATAGACCAAAAACTTTCACTTATTACCTTAAAAAAATTGCTTGAAGAATACGGCGACAATTCTGATATTCAACATGTTTTAGCAATGATAAATGAAATTAACAGTATTTACAATCAAATTCAGGTAGTAACCTCAAAGGTTGAGCCTATTACCAATGAGGAGTCTAAAATCACAACTTTGCAGGCCAAAACCGAGATTTTTATCTCAGATGAGGTTTTTAGTAATTTATGCAATACTGTTGATAGCATACGAAATGTAATTATTGGCATTTAATTTGCATACAAAAAAGTTAAACATTAAATAATGATAAAATATATCCTTTTTATTCTTTTCAGTTTTGTAGGTATTGCTTTAATGTCGCAAACTAGTAACCAATACAATAAATCCAATAAGGCATTTTCAAATAAATTAGGTGCTGCCAATTACTCTTTTAATGTGGGGTCGCAGGTTGGAACATCGTTTAACAACTCTTATTACCTTTCAAACTACTTTTCGCCAAACGCAAAAATAGATTTAACAAAAAAATTGTCGCTTGTGGTAGGTGTTGGAGTAGCTTATACACAATTGCACGGTATTCCTGTTTATAATAACGAAGTTAATAATGAAGTTACAAATGCATCAGTAACATCATTTTATACTTATGCTTCGGGAATATACCAATTAAATCAAAAAGTTAACGTTAATGCCACAATTTTGCTTGAAGATGCAATGGTAAATTCACCTGGCTCCCCTACCCTTCAAAAACAGTACAAAGATGTTTCTTTTGGCATAAATTACAATGTAACAAATCACTTCTCAATAAACGCACAAATGCATTTTTCTGACCGCCCTCAATATGGTTACAATAGGAGTTATTCAGGATTTGGTGGCAACTCTTCATTTGGTTACTCTCCTTTTTTTTAGAAAACATAAAACCTTTTTTGTACACATAAACTATCTAAATATGTAAAAAGTTACATATTTACATGAAATAATGTTGTTTTCTTTTTCAATATTTATATTTTTGAGGCTGATTTTTTAAAATAATTATAAAACAAAAATTTATTTTACATGAAAAATTTACTATTAGCTTTATTAATTGGATTTACAACAAGTGCGTTTTCACAAGAAGATGCTAACAAATTTAAAAATGAGGGAAATACGGCTTACAAAGCCAAAGACTACGCCAGAGCATTTGATGCGTATGCAAAAGCCTTAAAAGTACTTGATACAGAAGGAACAGTTGACGAGGCACTAACTTACAATGCCGGTTATTGTGCTTATAAAGCAAAAAAATATAGCGATGCACTACCTTATTTCCAAAAATCAATGGAGTTAGGCTATAAAGAATCAAAGCCTTACCAAATGGTAGCAGTTATTCAATACAAAACAAAAGATATTGATGGAATGATTGAAACTTGCAATGCCGGTTTAGAAAAATACGCCGATGATGCCAAATTAAAAGATTATGCATCAAAAGCTTATCTTAAAAAAGGTTTGGAGTTTTATAAGGCAGGCAACACAATTAAAAAAGCTGCTAACGAAAGTGGTTGGAACGAAACCGACCCTGATAAATTTAATGCAGAATATGCAAGAGCTGACGAAGAGTTCAAAAAAGCACTTCCCATTATTGAAAAATCATATGTGTATAATAATAAAAATGAGAAGACACTAAAAGCACTTCAAAATATTTATACTAATTTGAAAATGGAAGATAAAATAGCTAAAGTTAAGTCAGAACTTGAATCGTTATAATAATTTGAGGCTAAACACAATTTTAATAAAACGGCTACCATACTTTGAGTAGCCGTTTTTAATTACACCTTAAAACAGACTTACATATACCTTGTATAGTTCAAAATACACCGAAACACTATGTTATAAACGTATTAAAACTGCAGCATACCCCGGCAAAATGCAAGCAGAAATATTCTTTCCCCGTTTTTTATGAATATGCGGAACAAGCAAACCAACACTGCTACCCACCAATGCCCCTACAATAATATCGGTTGGAAAATGCTGCCCCGATTGATACCGCAAAACACCAACCGTTCCTGCTAATAAATGGCTACTTATCCATATGGTTTTACTCCACACCGATTTTCCGTAAATATCGACAAAGGTTTTTGATAAAAAAGTGGCCGAGCAAAAAGCCAATGAGGTGTGGCGCGAAAAAAAAGAGGTATTATAATCACCATCTAAAGCCTGCTCATATCGGTCATCAATAGTATAGTTTGTATTGTACAAGTAAGGCCTGTACCTTTTACTTAAACTTTTAGACAAACTTGCAACCGAAAAACTTAGTGCAATTGCCTCGGAATACATAATACTGTAAACCAGTAAAGCCTCATTATTTTTGCTATATATTGCAGGTATAGTAAGCAATAGGGGAGCCATTAAAACAACACCTATTAAAATGTCGCTTGTTTTATCAAAATTACTGTTCCAATTATAGGTGGCACTTATGTCAAATTTATTAACTGATGTCCTTTGCAAACCCGAAATAGTTTGCTTTGATATAATTTCATCGTTACTTATAAGTTTTGCCGACAGCTCCAATGCTATTGCCGAAGGCAAAATAAAATAGCTAGATTTGTTAATAGTATATGGGAATTCAGTTTTCTGCCCTATTGCATTTAAGTGTAAAAAAACAAATGGCAAAAAGAACAATATTTGCTGTTTAAATTTCATTTTTCACAATACTTTTACTCAAAATACTTACTGCTTCCGGTCCGGTATTAAAAATCAAATCAATAATTGATAGGTTGGAAACAAATCCGTGCCGTTGTTCAAACCCTTGAATATATTCTACAGGTTTAAATGATGCATCAAAATTCTGTTTTTCTTTTTTTGGATGTATTGAATTTCTAAAATCAACAAAATTAGGATGCAGTTCAAATTTATCTGTATAATTTATTTTGTACTGTAACTCCAGCACTGATAAAACTACTTCTAAAATATTATGGTTTAAATCTAACAAGTACTTATACCTTTTTTTATAAAAAGGCACTATATCATCAATATAATACTCGTAAAATGGCGACGACCTATAAGCAGACTCTATGGTTTTAAAATGATTTTTTTGCCAGTTTGTATCGTATGAAATTTTAATATCTTTTAATAGTATTTTTTTAAACGAGCCTTTAGCCACAGGCACTTGCAGCGTTTGTACACCATTAGCACCATAAATTACCATACGGTTACGATAACTTTGCCTTGGGTATGTTTCCCATTGCTCAATTTGTATTTTATTGAATATTAAAAATTTTGTAAAATACTGAATAGTAGCCCAATATGCTGTTGACAAGATACAAGTATTATCCATATATATTTAAATCTCAATTATCAAATCGTTAATCATACATCGCTAATCGCACATCAGTTTATTTCACTTTATCGGATTAATCCTTAATAATTAATAAGTTCAGTATAAAAAGATGCTAAGCGGTTGATTCTATAAAAAGATCCAAAACTATCAATCTTATTATCAGTTAATTAGCAAATCTGCTAAGCGCCTAATTTTCAATTGTTTTAGTTTTTATACCAGACTCACTAATCTTAAATTTTTCATTTATGATTTTGATTTTAATAGTTATCTTGAATCACACAAGCGCATTAAGGGTTTGTAAAAAATCACTTATCATTGTTCAATATTTCGCTGGCTTCAAGTATTTGTACAAAGTTTGCTCCCCTATTTTTTCCAAAGTTGCCTGCTAAAAAAACAATTCTGTCATTTTCATTAATTACTTTTTCGCTAACTAGTTTTGATGTACTATAATGTAAAAAAGCATCGGTATTATCTTGCAACTTAATAAAATCGGCATAAACACCATACGAAAGTGCAAGCTCGCGCATAGCCCTCTCATTATAAGCCATTGCATATACCGGAATCATACCCCTAAAACCTGTAATATTCCTAACCGTTCGCCCGGTAGTTGTATCAGCAATAATAACTTTTGCATGCATCCTAATTGACGATTTTGCAGCAACTTTACTCAAATAAGCCGATACATCATTGGTTAACACGGTATAACCCAAATCAACAAACGGTTCCTTATCTTTTTCAATCTCAAGGGCAATTTTTGTCATTGTTTTAACTGCTTCAAGCGCATAATTACCATAAGCAGTCTCACCACTAAGCATAATAGAGTCAGTTCCATCAAAAATGGCAGTAGCAACATCAGTAACCTCTGCTCTTGTTGGTCTCGGGTTTTTTATCATTGAGTGTAGCATTTGCGTGGCAACAATTACAGGCTTCCTACGCATTGTGCATTTTTTTATTAACTGCTTTTGAATAAATGGTATTTTCTCCCTTGGAACCTCAATAGCCAAATCGCCACGGGCAATCATAATTCCAAAAGCATAATCCAAAATCTCATCAATATTATCAATGCCATCTTGATTTTCTATTTTTGCAATAATCTTGATTTTACTATTATGCTTATCTAAAATTTCCTGAATAGCCAACACATCATGCTTATTTCGCACAAACGAGTGGGCAATAAAATCAATGTTGTTATCAATAGCAAATTTCACATATCCCCTATCCTTGTCAGAAAGTGAAGGTAAATTAATATGAACCGATGGTATATTTACACTTTTTCTTCCTTCTATAACACCTTGATTTTTAACCTTACAAATCAAATAATTCGATTTTTTTTCAACAACATAAAGTTCAATCTCTCCATCATCAATAAGAATACGGCTATCAACAGGAACATCATCAGCAAACCCTTTATAGCTAACATATATCATCTGTTTTGTTGATTCCTTTTCAGGATCACCTTTAAATTTTATCACATCCCCCTCATTAACCTCTATTTTTTCAGCCATTTTTGTAGTCCTGATTTCAGGCCCTTTTGTATCTAACAACAATGCTATTCTGTTTGATACTTTTCTAACATTTTCAATAACACGTAATGTATCATCGTAATTCTGATGGGCAGTATTTAAACGTACCACATTCATTCCAGCCTCATAAAGGGTTCTAAGAAATTCAACATCACATTTCCTATCAGATATTGTTGCAACAATTTTTGTTAATTTCATTACATGACCTGTTTAATAATTATATTTAATAACACATATTTTTCTGATGCAAAAGTATTATAAATGTTAATTTTTACTTGCATTTTTAAAGAATAATTAAATTTATTTTTATCTCTGTCATAACTATTTAATAATGAATAATTAGTTATATTTTTTGTGAAATTTTTTAAATTTATAACCATACTTTACTATGACTTTAATTGAAAAAATCATTTCAAATCATTCAAAACACGACAGTGTAACACCCGGCGATATTGTAGATATTGAAATAGATGCCCGCGCAGCCCGCGATTTTGGTGGTGCTAACGTTGTAAAAAACCTACAAGATCATAATTTAAGTATAGACGACCCTGCAAAAACCGTTTTTACATTTGACTGTAATCCCACCGGCTCTGACCAAAAATATGCAGTAAACCAACATATTTGTCGAATTTATGCACGCGAACATGGTATTAAGATATATGATATTGACCAAGGGATTGGAACACATATAATGATACAAGACGGTTTGGCATGGCCCGGTTCAACTGCCGTAACAACTGACTCGCACGCAAACATTCTTGGTTCAATAGGTGCTTTTGGTCAGGGTATGGGCGATCAGGATATTGCAGTAGCATGGAATAAAGGAAAAGTATGGTTTAAAGTACCCGAATCGGTAAAAATAAATCTTAACGGCGAATGGCCCGAAGATGTTAGGGCAAAAGATATTGCCTTAAGCTTGCTTAATCGGTTTGGCGCAAATACCTTATTGGGCTATTCGGTTGAAATATATGGCAATGCTGTAAACCGCTTTACACTTGACGAAAGAATTACCATAGCCTCAATGGCAACTGAGATGGGAGCTATTATTATTCTTTTTGAGCCCAATAAACTGGTAATGGATTACTGTGAAGAGCGTACAGGCAAAAAAATTGAACCTGTAAAAGCTGATGCCAATGCAAAATATGCCCATGTTTACGATTTAGACATGTCTAAATTCACACCCATGGCATCGCGCCCGGGCGCACCACACGATACTGTTTCGGTAAAAACAGTAGTGGGAACAAAAATTGACTCTGCATTTATTGGTAGCTGTACCAACGGACGAATTATGGATATGCGCGCCGTAGCCAATGTACTTGAGGGCAGGCAAATTGCCCCGGGTGTAGTACTGAAAATTGTACCGGGAACTGATGAAGTTTGGCAACAATGTTTAGATGAAGGTTTGATACAAATATTTAAAAATGCAGGTGCATTGCTTTCAAACGCCGGATGTGCCGGATGTGCCGCAGGTCAGGTTGGGCAAAACGGAAAAGGTGAAGTAACTATAAGCACAGGAAACCGTAATTTTCCAGGCAAACAGGGAAAAGGTGATGTTTATCTTGCCAGCCCAGCAGTTGCCGCTGCATCAGCAGTTGCCGGTGTTATAGCCTCACCCGATAATATACCCGATGAACCTGTACTGTTTAAAATACCCGATAATATTTCTGAAAAATTATCTGAAGTTAAAAAACAAAAAACAAAAACAGAAGATAAACCTACCATTGTTGAAGGAAAGGTTTGGTACATTAAAGAGGACAATATTGATACCGATATGATTTTTCATAACCGATACCTTTCTATTACTGATATTAATGAAATGGGGCAATATACCTTCGATAACCTGCAAGGTTATGAGGATTTTGCAAAGAAAGCTCAATCAGGTGATATTATAATTGTTCAAAAGAATTTCGGATCAGGAAGCTCACGCCAACAAGCTGTTGATTGCTTTAAGGCATTGGGTATAAATGCAATTTTAGCCGAAAGTTATGGTGCTATTTACGAACGCAACGCCATAAATGCAGCATTTCCTATTGTAACCTACAAAACTCTTGATGATTTAGATATTACCGATGGAGATAAAATAAAAATCGATTTTGAATCAGGAATTATAACGAACTTTAAAAATAATAAAACTGTAAACGCCCAACCTTTTTCTGAAGTGCAGTTAGAGATTTATCAGAATGGAGGGTTGTTTTAATTGTCATTCGATAATCATTAAGTGGTCATTCAAAAGTCATTAGGTAGTAATATTTGTAAATAACAGAGTACCTACCGATGCCCGAAGGGCAAATGACAGCATATATAACTATTTAATCTTTAAAAAAATAACACATAACAATCTACTACTATGGGAAAAACTTTTGTTGAAAAAATATTTGGAGCAACTACAGGGAGTATTGTATTTCATAAACCGGATATTATTCTTACCCACGATAACACATCAAGTATTGAGGGTACATTTAAAAAAATGGGTGGAAAAAAGGTTATTGACCCCAACCAGTTATTAGTAGTTTTAGATCACAATGCCCCACCTACTAATGCCAAATTAGCTAATCAATACCAAACCATCCGTAATTTTGTAAAAGACCAGCATGTAAATAAATTTTACGATGCAGGTAGTGGTATTTGTCATCAGCTAATGGCCAACCATGCTCGGCCCGGAATGTTAATTGTTGGTAGCGACAGTCATACATGTACAGCAGGGGCATTTAATGCCATGGCTGTCGGTATCGACCGAACCGAATCAGCAGGCATATGGCGCCGTAGCGAAACATGGTTTCGTGTACCCGAAACATTAAAAATAACATTAAACGGCAAACTAAACACCGGTGTTTATGCCAAAGATATTTCACTTTGGATTATTGGTATGATTGGCAGTGATGGCGCAAATTACATGAGTATTGAGTATCATGGCAATGGAGTTAGCACACTATCAATATCAGACCGTATGACCATTGCCAACCTTGCCTCTGAAATGGGTGCAAAAAATGCTGTTTTCCCTCCCGATAATGTATTATCCGATTTTCTTGGTTTACAAATGAAAGATGGTGTTTGGGCTGACGAAGATGCAACTTATGCAAAAGAAATTGAGATTAACTTAAATGAGATATTTCCATTAGTGGCAGCACCTCACCATGTTGATAACGTAAAAGCCGTTGCCGAAGTAAAAGGCATTAAAATACAGCAAGCATTAATAGGCACATGTACAAACGGAAGACTTGAAGACCTGCGTATTGCAGCCGAAATACTTGATGGAAGGTCAGTCCCTCCGCATGTTCAATTGTTGATTGCCCCTGCATCAAAAGAGATTTACCTTCAAGCCATTGAAGAGGGGATTATTACAATATTAATTAAGGCAGGTGCAAATATTTTAGGAGCATCGTGCGGTCCATGTTTGGGAACAGGACAAGGAATACCTGCCGATGGCACAACGGTTATTTCAACTGCCAACCGTAATTTTAAAGGACGGATGGGAAATAAAGAAGCTCAAATTTATTTGGCATCACCCGCTTGTGTTGCGTTATCGGCTATAAAAGGCGAAATTACCGACCCCCGTCCAACACCAAAAGACGAAAGGTTTGCATACTCAAAAGAGCAAAGCTCAACACTTGATATTGCTGATAACGATAACCGCAAAAAAAACGGAGTTTGGAATTATGCCGATGTTGACAATTTTAATACCGACCAAATGTTTGCAGGAAACCTTACTTATAGTGTTTTAAGCTCTGATGCACCATCAATTTTACCACACCTGTTTAAAGGTTTTGATGACAACTTCTCAGACAATGTATCAAAAGACGATATTATTATTTCGGGTGATAACTTTGGCTGTGGAAGCTCGCGCGAGCATCCGGCGGTTGGTTTGGCACATGCAGGCGTTCAGGCTGTAATTGTAAAATCGGTAAACCGGATATTTTACCGATCGTGTATTAACCAAGGATTGCTGTTAATTGTTAATGCCGATATTGTTAATGCCTATAAACCCGGCGATAAGATTAAAGCTGATTTTTTGGCTGGCGAAATAAAACTCAACAATAAAATATTTAAAATAACACCGTTGCCCGATAAACTAATGGATATTATTAAACACAAAGGTTTGGTAAATGCTATTGCCAATAGTTAAGGGCTCCTAATAATTAGTTTTAAAAAGACCTGTTAGATTTTGAAAATCTAACAGGTCTTTGTTATTTATTTTGCTATGTTTGCAAAAAATTCAAGAATATGAAAACAGAACTAGAAAAAGTAAGCTACTGTTTTGGGGTAAATATTGCACAAAACATGAAGCAACAAGGAATGAAAGAAATTAAAGCAGACTTGTTGGCAAAAGGGATAGAAGACCTTTTATTAAATAACAAGTTAGAAGTTGCAGAAGACCAAATTCAAGCAATTTTACAGAAGTATTTTAAAGAATTACAGGAAAAACAGTTTGAAGGAAATATTGCCAAGGGTAAAGATTTTTTAGAAGAAAATGCAAAACGTAAAGAGGTTACAACCCTGCCAAGCGGACTACAATACGAAGTTGTTACCGAAGGAAAAGGCTCAAAACCCAAAGCTACCGATAAGGTAACCACACACTACCATGGTACATTAATTAACGGAACTGTTTTTGACAGCTCGGTTGACCGAGGCGAACCGGCCACTTTTCCTGTAAATGGTGTTATTAAAGGTTGGGTTGAAGCTTTACAGTTAATGAATATGGGCTCAAAATGGCGTTTATATGTACCCGAAAATTTGGCATATGGAGATAGCCCACACCCCGGCGGCCCAATTGAGCCATATAGTACTTTGATATTTGATATTGAGCTGGTTTCAATTAATTAGAGTTTATAGACAGGCTCTAATTAGTTTTTACCCGAAAATTATACAAAATAAAATTTTTGTCTTTTGTGATGGTAGTGCTTTTTTTTAACTCTCTGATGCTAAAGCATCACTTCGTTAAAAGAAAAAATAATTCAACAATCGTTTTGGATTATTAGCAAAATAATATACTTTCGCCATCGCAAAATATGAAGAGTGCATTGGTCGCGTAGCTCAGCTGAATAGAGCAATAGCCTTCTAAGCTATGGGTCCCAGGTTTGAGTCCTGGCGCGATCACTTTTAAACAAAAAACCCCCGTAAATATTGAGTTTCGGGGGTTTGTTGTTTATAACCTGAACAATTCGGATTCTTCAAAATAATTTTTTTTATCTGTAAATCCTATTCCGGTTTAATGCCTTGCGGTATTTGGCAGCATTTTGGTTGTGCTGCCTCAAGGTTTTTGCAAATGCGTGATAACCCGAAAAATCGTCTTTGGCACAAAAAAATAAGTAACTGTGCTTTTTATAATTTAAAACAGCGTCAATACTCGATATTGATGGGATACATATTGGTCCCGGTGGCAACCCTGCATATTTGTATGTGTTATACTTACTGTCAACCTCAAGGTGTTTGTTAAGTATTCTTTTAATTTCAAAGTTGCCCACCGCAAAACGTACAGTAGGGTCGGCTTGTAGGCGCATTCCCTTTTTTAAACGATTTATATATACTCCGGCAACCAATGGTTTTTCATCATTTTTTATGGTCTCCTCTTCAACTATCGATGCCAATATTATAACTTCGTCGGCGGTCATTTTAAGGCTTTTTGCTTTTCTCAACCTCTTATATGTCCAAAAACGTTGGTACTCAACAAACATCCTATCCATAAAACCATCAACACTAGTATTCCAAAAAAAACGGTAGGTGTTTGGTATAAAAAGTGCCATTGCCGTTTCAATATTTTTATTATACTTTTTCAAATATTTTTTATCGTACAGTTTATTAACCAAACTTAACGAGTCCATCTCAATATACTTTGCAACTGTTCCTGCAAATCGTTCTTTAGTCCTTATTTTATTGAATATTACTTTTACCGATTCCTGCTTGCCACTGCGCAATAAATTAATTAATGCATTATTACTTGTGTTTGTAGGTATTTTATATTTACCCGCCTTTACATTGTTTGGATAGTTCTTTTTTTCAGCCACCCATTCAAAGGTTGTGCGATTGGCAATAAGGTTACTGCTGTATAAAATATTTATCACATCAAGATAATTGGCTCCGGTTGGTATATAAACATATGCAGGTTTATCGGTATTTAAGTTTACATTAGGGTGCTTAATACCTTGGTATAACTTATAAACCTTTATACCAGCAAAAACAATACCGCCTATAATAAGTATTGTTAATAGTTTTTTAAAAAACGATGGTTTTCTTTTTTTTCGTGAACTCACTTCATTTGGTTTTATTATTCATCAAAAATCAGAAAAAGGATTGTATTTAGCAACAAAAAAATACAAATACTGACAATAATATTTTTAGGGCATTATTTATCCTCAACAAACTGCAAACAATTGGCAACCTATATTTTTAAAATTGTTGAACATTTAATATTCAGCAATTCAACACATTAATAATTAACCCGTTACTAATACAAAAGCTATTGATTTTTCGAAATAATTTCAATATATTGAAACAATGGATACCCTTTTTCGCCATTTGACATACTATAATAAATGTTGCTGGCATAACCGACACCAACACTAATGTTTATTCTCTCTATAATAGGTTGTTTTTCCGGTTCTGTATTATCTTTATTGCATACCGCAAAAAAATAAATAGGCAACAACAAAAATAAATTTATTGAATATGTAATATATTTCCAATGCACAATTATTACTTAAATTTTCATAAACCATTGGTTTGTAAGGGTTAATTATTTATTTAATATTTCAATTTTAATAACATTTTCTTAATAAATTGATGTATATCAATTACCTCATTATTTTTGCTTATTCAAATAAGCTTATTTAATCAATATTTGTTATTCAAGTCAATCAAATTGTTCTATTATCTTTACTCTTAAATTAATTGTACTTTGTTTAACATGAATGAGCGACTATGAATTTTAAAAATTACCTTGTCTGTGGAAGTTGGTAGGCAATCATTTGATTTAGATAATAATTAATAATATAAAATATGAAAAAGGTTTATTTGATTTTTATAGTAGGTTTTTTTTGCATAATGTATTCATGTACTTACAATGAGTATATTCCGGAATACATTCCGCCTATTGACACCACAGTTGTTTATAGCTTTAATGATACAATTCAACCTATTTTTGATGCAAAGTGCACCAGTTGCCATGGAACCTCAGGAGGCATAAATTTAGAAGCGGATTTTTCTTACAACAATATAGTTCCCGACAGAATTAACCAAGCCGTGCCAGAGGAGAGCATGATTTACGAAAAACCGCTGCCCACAGGTTCACATCCTGCAAAATATACCGGAGAAGAATCACAGCTGGTACTTGAATGGATTAAGCAAGGCACTAAAAACAACTAACTAAAAAACAGCAAAAATGAAACATATATTATTAATGATAATAGCCTTTGTATCGTTAGTATCGTTAGCAGCATTTGCCCAAGATGAGCAAAAAGAGAAAAAGGATCGCCCTGTAAGTGAACCTTTTTTTGGAGGATATGTAATTGATGCCCAAACAACAGTTATTCAAGATGCAAAAACATTGAACATGGTTATACAGCACAAGTTTGGAACAATTGACAACGGCAAGTCTGACGTATGGGGAATATACAACTCGGCAAATATACGTTTAGCCTTAGATTATGTTGTATATAAAAACCTGCAGCTTGGATATGGTTTAACCCGAACCGATTTAACACATGATTTTAACATAAAATATACCATTTTAGAGCAAACACGCAAAAATACAGTACCGGTGGCTCTTGGTTTTTATGGTAATATGGGCATAAGTGGTAACCCCGACAAATTTTTCGGAAAAAACTATACGTTTACCGACCGCATGTCGTATTTTGGGCAGCTTATTGCAGCCCGCAAATTTGGCAATAGAGCCACTTTGCAAGCCGGGGTAAGCTTTACGCACTTTAACCATGCCGATACCTCAAAATTTGACTTTGACAGAATAGGTGTTCATTTTAGTGGCAGGATTAAGATTACAGCAACTGGATCGTTTATTTTTAATTACGACCAGCCATTAAAAACCCTTCAACTAACAAATCATAAAAATATTGATTTAAAACCTAATGTTGCCTTCGGATGGGAAATTGCCACCGTAACACACTCGTTCCAGATTTATATAGGCTACTCAAAAGAGATTTTGCCGCAATATTATATGATGCGCGAACAGAAGGAATTCAAATTCAACCAGTTTAATATCGGGTTTGTAATAACGCGCATGTGGAACTTTTAACAAACTAAAACCTTAATAGTATATTCAATAATTTAACAATTAACACTTTAGCAGTATATTGTAATTCACAAAACCAGCAATGCTATGAAAAAACGATTCCTAATAATTATCTTCTTTTTTTCGGTATTTCAGCAGTATGGGTATCAACTAAATGCACAAAACCAGCAACCGCCTCTATCTGAGACAAACAAGGTTTGCACCAACTGCCACGGGCACAAGTATTATTCTTTTTATAATCAAGTTACCGAACAAACCAACCGGAAAAGGATGAACCCCTATTTTATTATTGACACCAACCTTTATAAACTTGGTGTTCACCATGAATTTAGCTGTGATGTTTGCCACTCGCCCGATTATGCTGCATATCCTCACGTATCGGAATTGAAACTTGAACCAAAATTAACTTGTATTGATTGCCACGGCGGCGATGAAACTTTTGCAACATACCAGTTTGACGATATTGAAAAAGAGGTTGCAAACAGCGTACATGCTACTGCATCGGGTCTTCAGTTTGGATGTTCATATTGCCACAATCAGCATACTTATAGGTCTGTGGCACGTAACGAAACATCAAAAATAAGAGATATTGTTATAAACAACAACCAAATGTGCCTGAGATGCCATAACGACCTTACAAAATATCAGGTTTTAACTGACAACAGCAAGCCTGAGTTATTAAAAACACACAGTTGGCTGCCAAATCAGGAACTCCATTTTTTAAGCGTAAGGTGCATCGAGTGCCATACCCCAATAACCGACACGTTAATGGTATCGCACAAAATATTGCCAAAAACAGAAGCTATACGCGAATGCCGCAGTTGCCATTCAACCAATAGTATTTTAAGCGGTAAGTTATACAAATATGCAACTAAACAGTTGCGCTCTGACAAAGGATATTACAACGCTATTATTTTAAATGAGGCATATGTAATAGGTGCCAACCGCAATATATATCTCAATATCATCAGTCTTTTGATTTTTGGTGCTACTGTGTTCGGAATTGCTTTTCATATTGTTGTTCGAATAATTAAAAAAAGATAAAATGGAAAAACATAAACTATACTTATATCCGGTTTGGTTGCGTATATGGCACAGTATTAATGCTTTATGTATAATTGCACTTATTATTACAGGGCTCAGCATGCAATACGGAAGTTTAAATTACCCGCTTTTATCATTTAAAACGGCTGTCTCGCTTCATAATATTACTGCTACGGTAGTTACGTTAAGTTATATATTATTTTTTATTGGCAATTTCCTTTCCGATAACGGAATGCAATACCGATTCAAAATTAAAGGCCTTTTGGGTAGGTTATTAAAGCAGGGCAAATACTACCTGACTGGATATTTTAAAGGTGAACCTAAACCTTTTCCTATTTCAACCGAAAGTAAGTTTAACCCATTGCAAAGAACCTCATATGCAATTGCAATGTACATACTTATGCCCATAGTTATAATAACTGGCATTGCACTGTTTTATCCTAATTTAATTATTGAAAGGGTTTATATATATAGTGGCATACAATTAACTGCTTTACTTCATTCTGCTGTTGGTTTTTTTGTATCTGTTTTTCTAATTATACACCTTTATGTTGCTTCAATAGGCAAACACCCTTTACGCAATTTTAAAAGTATTATTACCGGTTATCACGAATCAGAATAAAATCTAAATTTTTTTATACATTACCTAAAAATTTAAAATGAAAATCTATTACAGTTCCATTTAGATATTTAGGTATTAATTAATAGAAAGGGATGTAATATGAATATTAGAAATTTAGTAGTATTGATATGTTTTTCATTTGTTTTTGTAAATTTATCAGTGGTTCAGGACTATGAATATATTGGAGCCGCAAAATGTAAAATGTGCCACAACAAATCAACCACCGGCAAACAGTACGCTGTTTGGTCAAAAGGTCATCATGCCAATGCTTTAAAAAGCTTGGGCAGCGAAAAATCGTTGGTGTATGCCAAGGCAAACAACATTGCCGACCCGACTAAAGAACCTCGTTGTTTGAAATGCCACACTACGTACAATAATGTAGATGAAGATTTAGTGGCAACACTTACAAAAAAAGAAGGAGTATCGTGCGAATCGTGTCATGGACCGGGCAGCGCGTACAAATCAATGGGCATAATGAAAAGCCGTGAAAAATCATTGGCAAAGGGATTGATTCTACCAACTAAGGAAGTTTGTGTTACTTGTCATAAACCAGAGGGCAATGATTTTTATAAGCCTTTTGTTTATGAGCAGGCAATTAAAAAAATTGCACACCCAAATCCTGCTGCACAATAATAACCTTTTGTTATCATTTATAACCTACCTTATGTTCAACAATTTTTAATTTGTTGTAGGTTGTGTATTGTACCAATTGAAACAATTTTTGATTGTTGGAGGACTGATTAATTCATTTCCTATCCCGATTTTTCATCGAGAAATTTTGTCATTTGATTAAAATAGGTATTAGTAGGTTATGATTTAAACGAAATTGTAAAATATTTAGAAAGAAAAAGCTTGTTTAACAGTTGTACCATAATACTACTTTACGAAGTTAAACAATCAATAAATTAGCCTTTCAAAATTATTTATAACTCAGTAAAGTAGAAATAATTAAATTAAATAAGTATCCTTTATCAAAAAAGGATGAACAACCCCAAGATTTCCTATTTTCAAATATTTTAATAAAACTTACAATACTCTCAGTTGATTACAAAATGAATAAAAAAATATGTTTGCCAAATGTGGAAACCTATTTAATCGTATTCACATGTTTTTTTATTTTTTT
>CBDUWQ010000068.1:0-17318 GCA_965370965.1 uncultured Bacteroidales bacterium | reverse complement strand
CAAGTCCCTAAGTCATTGTAAAATGGTAGCTTAGTACAAAGTGCGAAACTTTAGTAAGTTGATTTTCAAAAGCTTTAACTTCTTTCGATGCTTTTTTTGAAAAAACAACCTTATAGTTTTCCTTCATTTTTCAGCTCCTTCTTAAAATCATCTAAACTAATTGTTTCATCGTCTTTTCTTTGTTCAGCAACCAAGCAATCATAAAAATCCTCCCACAATTCACCATATTTATTTAAGTCAATCATTACAGCTATTCTTTCGCTATGATCATTTGTTACAAAATTTACTCCTTCCATAATTTCCATTGTTTTTATCTCTTACAAAGTTAATAATTAATATTCAATTTTTAGGTGTTACCTTAAATCCGCAAGATCTAACGAGGTTTTTGTTGATTAACAATTGATTAGGCAAATTTACATTCACTTATTTTAGTAAGACATGCTAGGTCTGATTGCCTAAAACAGAACACATTATAAAAACACTTGCGGATATTAGGTTGTATCGCGTTCCTCAAAAAAATAACTCATACATAATTCAGGCTAATAAAAACATCAAACTATTAAACTACAGTAAAACTTTTAAATTAAGTTTCGTTAGAATTATAAAATTTATAGTTTCTGCTTATTTAATAAATAAAAATAATTATTGCAAGCTACCTTTTTGTTTGTTACAAACCACACGATGGAATCGTGCTAGAGCGGGGGAACTCGTAGCATCTGCTACGAGGAATACTTATCTTTTATCAGCTCTTTAGTAGATAAAAGCCCGCAAGCTGCAAAAATATCCTGTCCGCGCGACGACCTTATGGTTGTAAACACACCTTTATTATTAAGTGCCTCTTTAAAATCCAATAACGTTGTCTCATCGGTTCCTTGTAATGGTGAATCGGGAATAGGGTGAAAGCGTATTAGGTTCATTCTACAACGCATGCCTTTTAGTATTTTTGATAGTTCTTCAACGTGGTCAAACGTATCATTAACATCTTTAAACATAATATATTCAAATGAAATTTTGCGCTGTAAACCAAAATCAAATTTTTTAATCTCACTAATTATATCTTTTATACTATAGGTTTTTTCAATAGGCATAAGGTTTTCCCGTTCATCTGCAAAAGGCGTGTGCATACTTATGGCAAGGTGGCAGTTATTGTTTTCTAAAAATATTTTCATTGCAGGAATAATGCCGATGCTCGATACTGTAATTCGCTTAGGGCTATGTGCATAACCCCAATCAGAGGTAAGTATTTCAATACTTTTGAGTACTTCGCTTAAATTATCAAAAGGCTCGCCCATGCCCATATATACTAAATTTGTAATATTTGGCCACTCGTCAATTGAACGATATTGATTTAAAATTTCGCCGGCAGTTAAGTTCTTTTGAAAACCCTGGCGACCTGTCATGCAGAACAAACATCCCATTTTGCACCCAACTTGTGTTGATACGCATACTGTTTTTCTTTTTTTATCAGGAATCATTGCCGTTTCAATAAAATACCCATCTTTGGTAGGAAAAAGATATTTTTTTGTACCATCAATGCTTTCATCAACTTTTATTGGAGCAATTAAACCTATTTTATAATTTCTTGAAAGCAGTTCACGATTCTTTTTTGAGATATTCGTCATTTCATCAATAGTTGATATCTCTTTTTTGTAAAGCCATTCGGTTATTTGTTTGGCAGCAAATTTAGGTAACCCCAATTCGGCACAAGTGTTTTTTAGTTCAGTTAATGTTTTTCCAAATAAGTTTTTGTTGCACATTTTAATTATGGAGTCTATTATTATCTACAATCTATTTTCAATTGAAATACAAAGGTAATTAAAAAACTTAGTAACTATCTGCATTATATATAATCAGAAAAATTTTACCTTTGTGAAAAAAACACAAAAAGTAATTCTTAAAATTTTCAACATAAAATATATTTACCATGGATAGTTTTACAAAAGATGATGCTTTAAAGTATCATGAGAATGGCAGACCCGGAAAAATAGAAGTTGTGCCAACTAAACCTTACAGTACGCAATATGACTTATCGTTGGCATACTCTCCGGGAGTGGCCGAGCCTTGTAAAGAGATTGAGAAAAACCCTGAAACTGTGGGAAAATACACTGCCAAAAACAATTTAGTAGGAGTAATAAGCAATGGTACTGCTGTTTTGGGGCTGGGTGACATAGGTCCTTTGGCAGGAAAACCTGTAATGGAAGGTAAGGCTTTGCTTTTTAAAGTTTTTGCCGATGTTGATGTTTTTGATATTGAGGTTGACGAAAAAGACCCTAAAAAGTTTATTCAGGCAGTAAAAGCTATTGCCCCAACTTTTGGGGGCATAAACTTAGAGGATATTAAAGCCCCTGAATGTTTTGAAATTGAAGAAACCCTTAAAAAAGAGCTTGACATTCCTGTCTTTCATGACGATCAACATGGAACGGCAATAATTTCAGGGGCGGGGTTGTTAAATGCAGTTGAACTGGTCAATAAAAAACTTGAGGATTTAAAAGTTGTGGTTAATGGTGCAGGTGCTGCCGGCATTATGTGTGCCGAGTTTTATATTACCCTTGGTGTTAAACGAAAAAATATTTTTTTGCTAGATTCAAAAGGGTTGATTACAAAAAAGCGTGAAAATATTACCGGTTTTAAAGCCAATTTTATTCAAGATTCAAATTTAACAACCCTTGAAGAGGTTATTAAAGATGCTGATGTATTTTTAGGCTTATCAAAAGGGAATATCATGTCAAAAGACATGGTAAAATCAATGGCAAAAGATCCAATAGTATTTGCCATGGCAAACCCCAACCCCGAAATATCATACAACGATGCAATGAGTGTCCGCGACGATATTATTTTTGCCACCGGACGTTCCGATCATCCTAATCAGATAAACAATGTACTAGGTTTTCCATTTATTTTTAGGGGCGCATTAGATGTTGCCGCAACAACAATTAACGAGGAGATGAAAATGGCCGCAGCCTTTGCATTGGCAAAGCTGGCAAAAGAGGAGGTGCCCGAAACTGTAAATGCTGCATACAAAATTAAAAATTTGGTTTTTGGACGTAATTATATTATACCAAAACCTTTAGACCCCAGATTAATTACATTAGTTGCACCTGCCGTGGCAAAAGCTGCAATGGATACCGGTGTTGCAAAAAAACCAATTACCGATTGGAAAGCCTATAAGGTAGATTTAATGAAAAAGATGGGGACTTATGACAAGCTTACTGCCGATATTTATGCTAAGGCAAAACAGCAGCTAAAAAGAATAGTAATATCTGATGCCGATAAATATAATGTAATAAAGGCAGTTCAGATGATTAAAAACCAAAAACTGGCCGAACCTATTTTAATTGGTAACCGCAGAAAAATTGAAGCAAGTATTAATGAGAATTGTCCTGAGTTAAAAGGAGAACTAACTATTATTGACATTCATGAGCAAAGTGAGATTGACCGCATTGACAAATACGCCAAACTGTATTTTAGCAAACGGCAACGCAAAGGCTGTAGCTATGATGAGGCACTGCGCAAAATGAAAAACATTAACTATTTTGGTGTAATGATGGTTGAGGCTGGCGATGCCGATGGTTTTT
This sequence comes from uncultured Bacteroidales bacterium, assembly GCA_965370965.1. Taxonomy (GTDB): domain Bacteria; phylum Bacteroidota; class Bacteroidia; order Bacteroidales; family SZUA-534; genus GH45. The sequence continues at coordinate 13,743 of CBDUWQ010000068.1, read as the reverse complement.
TGGCAGGATACTCAACAAAATACTCTGAAGCAATAAAGCCTGCACTTCAAATTTGCGGTGCCAATAACAGTTTAAACCATATTGCAGGTATGTATGTGGTTATGAACAAAATGGGCACATTCTTTTTTGCCGATACCACTATAAATTATTCTCCATCGGCACAAACCCTTGTTAGTACTACTTTGTTAACGGCAAATGAGGTGCGTAAATTTAATATCGAACCGGTTATCGCTCTAGTATCATTTTCAAATTATGGCTCAACACGCAAGGGTAGTCCATTAAAAGTGCAAAATGCGGTAGGAATTTTACATAACACACATCCTGATTTAATTGTAGATGGAGAGATGCAGGCAAATTATGCTTTTAACAAAGAGATGCGCATGGAAAAATTCCCATTCTCGAAATTGGGTGACAAAGATGTAAATACCATTATTTTTCCGAACCTAAGCTCTGGCAATATAGCCTATAAAATGATGATGGAGATAGGCGATTCGAAAATTATAGGTCCAATTTTATTAGGCATAAGCAAGCCTATAAATGTATTGCAAATGGGCGCTTCGGTGGGCGAAATTGTTGATATGGCAGTTATAACAGCTATTAATGCCCAAACATCTTCCAATGATATAATGGAGTTGTAAATGGTAATAAATATAAAAAAAACCGGGAATTATCCCGGTTTTTTTTTGGCTCTAAACAGGGAAAAACGCATGAAAACAAAATGCAGTACAATAAATCAAAATGCTATCTTTGTAAAAAAACTAAAAATAATAAACCAATGAGTAAAGTTATAATTAAAGGATTTGAAGAGTTACAAAGTTTTATTGGGAAAGAATTAGGAGTATCAGATGACCATATAATAACACAGGAGCAAATTGATAAATTTGCCGCAGCAACTTTAGATTTTCAATGGATACATACTGAACCCGAGAGAGCCAAAATTGAATCACCATTTAAAAACACTATTGCTCATGGATATTTAACAGTATCGCTACTGCCTTATTTGTGGAGCCAGATTATTGATGTGCAAAACCTGAAATTACAGGTAAATTATGGTATTGATAAGTTTAAATTTAACCAACCTGTTTTGGTTAATAGTACTGTACGTTTACATGCAAAAGTTGTAAATGCAATTAATCTGCGTGGAACAATAAAAACCATTATTGGAGTAAAACTTGAGATTGAAGGTATTAGTAAACCTGCTTATGAGGGTGAAATGATATTCCTTTACCATTTTAATGAATAAAACCTAAATTGTTAGTTTTATTGCTTACACTTATTAAAAACTTAATATTTTTAAAAATGAAAAAAATATTTACGATTATTATGCTATTGGCATTTGGTTTTGCCTTAAATGCACAAAGTTTTGTTGATTTGGTTGAAGAGGTAAACAAGAGCGTGGTTACTATTTATGTGATGGAGAAAAAAAATCCTGGACAAGGTGATCCATATAAAAAAGTATCGATGGAGGGGCTTGGCTCGGGCTCAATAGTTGGCGAATTTGGGATGTATGTTTTAACCGCATCGCATGTTGTTGACAATGCTACCAAAATAGTGGTTGAACTATATGATGGAAGAAAAGTAGGGGCTAAAATATTTAGGACTTCCAAAATAGCCGATGTTGCCCTTTTAAAATTAGATAGACCTGTTGCAGGAATTAAACCTGCTATAATAGGTAACTCCGATAGCGTGAGAATTGGCGAAGATGTTTTTGTTATAGGGGCTCCTTTGGGTCTTACACATTCAGTATCGAAAGGTATTATTAGTGGTAAACATTTAGAAGATAATATGTCAGCCAATTTTATGCGCATGGAGTTTTTACAGACAGATGCATCAATTAACCAAGGTAACAGTGGAGGACCAATGTTTAACATGAAAGGTGAGGTAATAGGTATTGTTAGCTCAATACTAAGTTTTTCGGGTGGTTTTGAGGGGTTAGGATTTGCTGCAACATCAAATATTGCGAAAACACTATTAACCCAAAGGGGAACTGCTTGGTTTGGTATTGATGCTTTGCCAATGAATCAGGAACTATGCATGATTTTTAATGTGCCGCAAAAAGGTGCTTTGTTAGTGCAGGGAGTTACCGAAGGTTCGCCCGGGCATTTTATGGGTATGAAAGGTGGATATATTAAAATGAGTATTGCTGATACGGAATTTTTGGGTGGTGGCGATATTATATTGACTTTTGACAAAATTGTGTTAGACGATATTTCAAAAATCGAAGACCTACGCAATTATATTAATACGTTGGAGAAATATCATGAATACCGAATAAAAGTATTAAGGAATGGTGAGGTTGTTAACCTACGCTGGAAAATGGACCAGTAATATAAAAAAAAGGGTTCTACTACCATTTTTGTGGGTAGTGAACATAATGCGATAATTTCTATTATGAATTTGTAACTTTGAATATGGACTTTACAAAAGATTTTTCAACTTAATAGGTACTACTGCAAACTTAGCAGGTAAAAAAATATTAGCAATTGATATGAGAATAACACCATGTTTCAACATGGTGGCTGATATGATAGTTATTTCTCCTTACCTCTGTCTTTATCGCCTCTGGCGATAAAGACAGAGGGCGACTAAGGTCTTTCTTTCAAATTACCACAATAAATTGTGGTGATATTCTCATTATTTTATTATCCACCCACTAAATTGGTAGTAGAACCAAAAAAAAGAATACTGTAATAAGTTGAGTCTTGATTATTTTTAAAAAAAATTATTGAAAAATCAAGCCCAACTTTTTTACATTTAGTAACCTCTAATAATTGCTTTCTTTGTTCCCAAAGGGTTTTCATAAAATCCCTTTCAGTTCATCAAATTTATTCACTATATCCCAATATAGTTTCATAAACTTTCTTCAATTATGAAAATTTCGATTTGAATCAATTAATAGAGGTTACTATTTATTATGTAAATTTGTTAGTATCTTTTTCATTATTAAATCTCTCTCACTTTCGCTTATAATAGTCTCAAATGGAAAACCCAAAGCCACTATTTTGTATTTGCCTTTATATATAATACCCGCACTCATATTGTTTTCTGAGTATCGCAATAAAGTATAAGCATTTGAATCAATTGGTTCAAGGGCATCGGCTCCTTCAACCGTATATATCTGTTTATTGTATGTGGTGTTAAATTTAAATTGCACTTCGGTATTAAAAAAGGCAGGGTCGGAAAAGTAAAAATTACCTTTGCGCGATGCGTTGCTTGTGCGCCATTTATATTTAAATAATTTGGCTATTGCTGAATCTTGCCCATTAAAGTAGGCATCGCCTGCAATGTGGGCACCCGATATAAATAAGCCTCCTCCCCTGTTTAAAAACCTCTTTAGCTCATCAATAATTTCTTCTGTAAAAATCTGATAATGGGGAACAGTATCATTTTTAGGGAGGTATGTAGTTTTTTCCTCACCGGCCAAAAAGTCGATAATTTTATATTTGACTATATCTGTATCATTTGTTGATATTGCCTCATCGCTTACCGAAACAAATGCAAAACCGGCATTTTTTATTGATTGACCGTGGGTGTAGCTAAAATTAAATGTATTGCCGGGTATTACTTTATCCTCCATATCGGCATATGATGCACCAAAACCGGGTGAATCATCATCAAGCCAAGGCGAATTTTTATTAAAATTGTATTGTGCTCCGGTAGTACTAAAATCATACATATAAGGCACTCCGTCATCAATATTATTCAAAAAACCTGCATGGTTATTGTCGTTAAACCAAGCAGAGCCGCCCAAACGGTCAAAAGCATTAATTATTAATACAGTATCGGTTGCGTTGTTTGTGCTGCAAACCGATAACTCCTCCGATGGAAAGCTTTCGCCACCTTTATTAATGGCTGTAACCTTAAAGCTGTAAATTGTATTAGACTTTATGTTTGGTAATAAAAACCATGCCGATTCAACAAGTGTTCCATTATTATACCCGCCATTATTAAGTTTTGTGTAAACAATATATTTTTTTGGTATAGCTGTTGGTTCAATAGGGTCGGTTTTGGGCTGCCATTTTAACCTTATACCTCCATTTTTAGTAAGCTCAGTTTGAAAATGTGTAACAGGCAATGGCTGTACGATATATTCTATTCCATAATATGCTTGCATAAATTTTAGTATCCCCTTGTAAACAGCTCTGCTTACATCAAACTGAAAGGTAGGCTCTTTTCCGAAACGCACATCAATAAAATTTTGGTGCGACAGAAGTTCCAATAACATTGTCGGAGTATTTGGTCGGCGTGTTTCGCTATATCCCTTGTCCCACATGGGGCGGCGAACCCACGTAGGGTCGTATTTTAATCTTATATCATTAACAATTTGAGTTTGAACAATATCAGTTAAATCACGCGATGCCATTTTTGAAATGCCATTGGGAAAAACTGCTGCCCCCTTTTGTGAGCTGTAAATACCAAGAGTTCCAATTACAGTATCGTTGTTGGTTATTCCTGCATCGGTATGAAATGCTAAAGTCATATCAATTGGAATATTTAGACCTTTTGCATTTGGAGCTTTTTCTGGTCCCGATGGTGCTCCAATCAAATAATTTACCCATTCGCCCCTTGATTGCCTGTCGTCGGCATAATCATTATCACTATAATGCTTCCAAACCAGGGTATCGGGAAAACCGGCATACTGTAAATAGTATCGTGCTCCCTCCTGATAACGCGGGCGTTTGCTAACCATGCCATTCCTGCTAATATTTCCCATTCCGCCACCAAATCTAACAGCATCGGCAGTAATTATATGTCCTGATTTTTTGTAGTTGTTCAGTAACTCCACCTTTCCGATTTTTTGGTCTAACCCTTTTTTAAATTTGAATTTTCCTAAATAAACCCATGTTCCGCCACCTATCTGTTGGTTAATTAAAAATTCAGTAATACCCCCCAAATGGTAAACTTTGTAATGTACAGCATCAATACTTTTTGTTAACGATTTATATGAAATATATACCGGATAATAACCGGCGGCGGGTATGTCGGGAATCCATTCAATGGTTTTTAAACTTTTTTTATTAGAAAGGAATTTAATAGCTGTACCAAGTTTAAACGGATTCTCATTTTTGTAAGGTGGGTTGCCTATTGCAAAACCCGAATCAATTTGAGTATAACTTATATATGTTTTAAAAATACTGTTTAGGTTGCTTGAATCGTTATCAACAATAACCTCATTGGTTTGCCAATCGCGCTCACGCGGAATAAATACATTTGCACCTGCATTTTCTAACATTGGCACAAGATAATTCATGGTAAACGACATGGGGTATAAGTCTTCAACCGTGTTAAATAACCTTGCACGCTGCCATTCCCAACGGTTTAGCGATGCTTCATAATACCAGCCATGGCTGTGCCAAAGTGCAATATTTATATTGTATAGGTTTGATGCTTGGCTGTTCGGCTTTGAAATATTTTGCACTATTGGTTGTGTTTTTCTATTCAATTTTCCATATATCCGCTTTTTATCAATATCTCTTTTCTGTGTCCTATAATAGTTAGGTACGTAATTTTTAATATTATTGCCATTTGAATAGAAGTTTACCCTGTATTTCTTATACTCCTCATTAAAGGTATTTGTTAAATTATTTGTTAAATTTTCAATTACATCTTCTCTAAAAGGGGCATAAGAAAGACTTACATCAAAAAATATGTCAATAATTTTGTTTTTTGAGTCAATTGCAAATGAATCAATAATTGTTGAGTCGTTTTTATTATACCCTGTATTTAAAATAAAGGTGTTATTGTTAATTTGGGCATCAACAAAAGTGTTAATAACAGCTTGTAATTTAGTATTGGCCGAGTTTTGTGCCAATAAGGTGTTGGTTAACACCGATAGAATTAATATTACTATATGTTTTAGCATGTGGATATTTTTTTTTAGTCAAGTTAGGTAGTCTTTGCAAGAAAACGCCAATAATTTCGTTATTCTTGTTTTGATTTCAGTCATTTACAATAGTAAACTCCTGATAATCAAAACTGCGAAAGCCTCATTCTTGGCATTTTCTTACCTGCCTGGCGTGCCTTGGCAGACAGGTCAAAGACGGAATTTTCTTGCAAGCACTAGGTAAAAGTAAAGTTTATTAACTTTAAAAAAACAATGTGTTAAATGTATTGTTATTATAATTAATGCCAAAAAAGTGTGAAAAGAAAGATTATAAAGCTCCAATAAATCCAAATTATATTTGTGAAAAGTGTAGCCGGAAAGCAAAAAAGGAAGATAAACTTTGCAAACCAAAGAAACTATAAGTAAAATTGCTTACGATAGAAGTTATTAATTAAACCTAAATATCTAAAATGGAACTGTAATAGATTTTTAGGTTAAAATTTATTTTTTGAGTGAAAGCATTAATATTTGCAGCCGGATTGGGTTCTCGCTTTAAACCTATTACAAATAAAATACCCAAAGCCTTGGTAAAGGTTGGGGGAAAAACACTGTTACAGTATAATATTGAACGGTTAATTGAATTTGGTATTACCAACATTGTTATTAATGTACATCACTATCCTGAACAGATAATAGAATTTTTAAAAAGTCATAATTATTTTAATATAAACATTCAAATATCAGATGAATCGGGGTTTTTGCTTGATACAGGCGGTGGATTAAAAAAAGCAGCTTGCCTGCTTAAAGGAGGCAAACCTGTTTTATTGCAAAATGTTGATATTTACTCTAATATTGATTACGACAAAATGCTTAAGCAGCATATTGAAAGCGATTCATTGGCAACATTGGCAGTTCAAAACAGAGAGTCAGATAGGTATTTGATGTTTAATAGTAACAATGAACTTAGTGGTTGGGTAAATATTAAAACCAACGAGCAAATAGTAACACGCACAAATAATACCACCAAAAACCTATCGTTTAGCGGAATTCATATAATTTCTAATAGGTTATTGAATATGTTGCCCAATAAAACTGTTTTTAGCATTATTGAATTTTACCTTGAGTTGTCAAAAACTCAGACAATCTCAGGTTATTTGCATAATAATAATTACTGGTTTGATGTGGGAAGCCCTGAAAGGCTTGAAAAGCTTGAGCAATTTCTTCGTATAAGACCTGAGTAATTAAAGTGTATTTTATAGTATTACCTAAAAATCTAAAATGAAAATCTATTACAGTTCCGTATTGCACAATACTGCTACAAATGCTCTCTTCAAAGTTTTTGACCATAACAATGGCTACGCTTGCAAAACTTTTTGATGCGCTTTACAGCATTAATGCACACTACAAAACTTCATGTCGATTCCATTTTAGATATTTAGGTATTATTTATTAAAAGTTACATCAATACTTGTTTCATTTACATGAAGTTAGTATTTTTATACATTAAATAAAAACACTTTCCTTTTTATGGTGTTATATAAAGAGAAGTTAAAGGATAGTATATGGATGATTTAATTATACAAGGAGATAAGCAAAAGCCTGATTTGGTATTTTCAGCAATTACCGGCATGTTAAAAGTATCGGGGCAATCATTGCCTGAAAATGCAACGCTACTTTATGAGCCTATATTAAAGTGGATAGAGGAGTATGCAAAAAACCCTGCTAAGCAGACTGTTTTTTCTTTAAAAATGAAATATTATAATACTGCATCATCAAAAATGTTTTTTTCAATTATTAAAAGCTTAAATTTATTGTATAGATCAGGCTCAGATATTGAAATAGAGTGGTATTATCAAGATGATGACGAAGATATGTTAGATGCAGGCGAGTATTTCAGAGATTTGGTTGATATACCATTTAAGTTTATGTCGTATTAGTATCAATAGTTCGTTAAATATTTATAAACTACTAATACACAACATATTGTGTTTTCTATAAATAATTGTATATATTGCTGATAATCAGACCTAACAGGCTTTTAAAACCTATTAGGTCTTAAAATTTAACAAACTATTGAGTATAATATTGTTGAAAAATATTAAAAGCTCCATAAAAGGAGCTTTTTTATTGGAATTTTTTGAAAACTAAGAGTTATGGAAAAACCTAAAGGATCGCTTATTAGTTATATGGCAAATAAAGTGAAAAGTGAAGGTGGTATTAATTTAGCGCAAGGTATTCCTGCCTATGAACCACCCCAAGAGCTTTTACAAATATTGCAACAGATAATAGCCGATAATGTGCACCAATATGCACCGGGCACAGGTAATCATCAATTATTAGGTGAACTTGAAAAGCATTACGACATACCTAAAAATCGATTTTTGGTTGTAAACGGAGCTACCGAGGCTATTTCACTTTTATTAACCTACATTATACGTTTGGTAAATACAAAGTTTTCTGTTTTAGCTTTTGACCCTGCTTATGAGAGTTATAAACATTTGCCGCGCATTTTTAATTTACCTTTTATACCGTTTAAACTAGCAAATGATGCTGAAGTTGATTTTGCAGGCCTTGAGAAAACACTTATTACCGATAATGTAAAGCTAATACTTTTGGCATCACCGGGCAATCCTTTTGGTAAAGTGTGGACAAAAGATGAAGTGCAAATATTGGTTGATATGTGCATTAAACATAAGGTATATATTATTTTTGATGCTGTTTATTCTGATTTGTATTTTGAACAGAAGCCCTACTTTCCAGTAAACAATACAAGTGAGTATATATTTTATGTAAATGCTTTTTCAAAAAAGTTTTCAATAACCGGATGGCGCGTAGGTTACTTAATTGCACATGCATCGCACATGAGTGCCATAACCGATATTCATGATTATACAGGGTTATGCAGCCCTTCGGTATTACAGCAGGCCATAGCCAATTATGTTGGTAAGTACAATTTTGGTTATGATTATACAACAGATTTGCGTGAGAAGCTTTTTGCAAACTATAATCAGTTATATAATGAACTTGAGCTGTTGGGATTTAAAAGCAAGTCTGCCCAGGGGGGGTATTTTATTTGGACAGAGTTGCCCGAACAGTTTGATGATGGACTTGATTTTGCTTTAAAACTATATGCCGAAGAGAAGGTGGCAGTTGTGCCCGGAATTCATTTCTCGGAAAATGGCAAAAGGTTTATACGTATTAATATTGCACGTCAACCTTACGAGATTAGTATGGCGGTAGATAAAATTAAAAGGTTTATAAAAAGTACCTAATCCGTATAATACTCAATTACATTACTAATGGCTTTTGAACAAACAGGGCAGAATCCATCAGGTAAATTAGATTTCATGCGGCAATCTTGAAAAGGGCTGTAAATTCCATGTGCAGTATAACCGCCTCCTTCAAATACTCCTACAGAGTCTTGTAGTTCCGGAATTCTTGGTGTGGGAATATCAACCCCTTTTGAAACCATGCTTTTCCATTTACTGTCAAAATCTACCATTGTTGTAATATTAGGCTCCCATGGTTCAGTTTTTAGGTTATAAAAGCCATCGTATGCCACATCCGACGAATAATACTCATCGGCAAGACCGGCAAAACCATGTCCAAACTCATGTATAGCCACTTTTAATGAAAGTTCGTTGTCGGCTGTACCGGCAGAGTAGTAGTTGTAAAAACCACCTCCACCATATTTAGACGAGTTTATTACAATAAACAATTGGTCGTAAGGTACTATAGCGGCCACATCATGTAAGGCTTTCATGTCTTTTGTGGTTAAATACCTTTCGGAGTTAAAGGTGTAAAATGTTGAGTTTAGTAAAGTATTTTTATAAATATGTTTACCGGGAATGTCGGTGCCCGATTCAACCGATGGACATTCTACTGCATAAATATTGAATTTATCTTTGTATTTGTCAAAAGGGGTAACTGAAACAAAATAATCCCATATGCGATTAACATCTGTTTTAAATTTTTTCATCTCGTTTTTGGTATATCCTTCAGCAATAAAAGCAATATCAATTTTACTGTTAATACTATTACCACCCTGAATTATTGAGTATTTATAGGGTTTAGCACTTTCATTGATAATAAAGTAGTTATTTGGGTCAATAAACAATTCTTTTATAGAATGGAATTCCCCATCATCAAATTCTCTTCTTTCGAGCACATATTTTATGGTTTGTTTTGGAAAAGGCATAATATTAACATGATAATAACTCTCTTTTGTGGTTTTTGCTTTATCGGTGGTTTGGTACTCGCTAAATAGAGAGCAAAATCCTTTTTTATAGATAAGTTGGTTTGAAGCAGAGTCGTAAACCATAAACCTATATGTTCCCAAATTAAGATTATAGCCATTAGGCAAACGCTGTGGTCCTGCCCAAATTGGCTGTTTTTTAAGTTGCTTTAGTATAAATTCTTCCGAGTTTGCATCGCCACTTAACAGATAGTCAATACGCAGCGTTTTGTTCTCAAAAAAATCATGAAACTGTGTACTTTGCTCATTTTTTAATGAAAATGCATAAAATACTATGGTTAGTGCTGCAAAAATTGTAAGGGTTGTAAGTTTTTTCATCTGTTTTATTATTAAAAAAACATTAAGGCATTAAGAGAATTAAGATTTATCTGTTTATAGTTTACTCACTAATTATTATCTATAAACACAATATAAAAACCATTAAGAAATTAAGAGAATTAAGTTTTATCTGTTTGTAATTTTGTAACCAGTTGATTATTAGGTATTGTAATAGTTTTATATTAAACTCAGATTATTATAATGGCATAGTATTCTTTTTTAACCATTGTTGAATTAATTTTGGTACAATTGGCGACAATAAGGCATAAACCTCTTTATGATAGCTGTTTATCCACTGTTTCTCTTTTTCGTTTAAAAGGGTGGTATCAATAAGGTTTTTGTCGATTGGGCAATATGTAACGGTTTCAAATTTTAAGAATTTACCATTAAGTGTTGTATCATCTTCAACACAGGTCAATACATTCTCTATTCTAATGCCGTATTTTCCTTCAATATAAACGCCGGGTTCGTTAGTAATTAGCATACCCGGTTCAATAATCGTACTGCCCGGTCCGGTTTGTGCCTGTGAAAAACCTTGTGGCCCTTCGTGTACATTTAAAAAATATCCGATTCCATGCCCTGTGCCATGTCCATAGTCTTTGCCCTGTTCCCATAAATCTAATCTGGCAAGAGTATCTAAATGAAACCCTTTGGTTCCATGGGGGAATTTAGCAGTTGCTAACCTGATATGCCCTTTTAAAACAAGTGTAAAATCGGTTTTTTGCTCATCTGTAACTTCTCCAAGGGCAACTGTTCTTGTAATATCGGTGGTGCCATCAACATATTGGGCTCCGCTGTCAATTAGGTACATGCCTTTAGGTTTTAATTGAATATGGTTTTCACTGTTAGCCGAATAGTGAGGTAGTGCTGCATTTTCTTGATAAGCCGATATTACCTCAAAACTCAACCCCATATAGTTTTTTTGTTTGCTTCTAAATTCTTCCGATTTTTTAGCTGCTTCAATTTCTGTTATCGAATCGGTTTTTATATGTATGCTTAACCAATGCAAAAAATTGCACATAGCTACCCCATCCCTAATCTGAGCTTCTTTATAAAAATCAATCTCGATTTTGCTTTTTTGGGCTTTTAACTTAGTTATAATGCTTTTTTGGGCTTTTATTTTGCATTGTGGCTGAATTGATATTAAAATACTGTAGTTTATTGTATCGGTATCTAATTCAATAATTGTATTGTCTAAAGTATTTTTTAGATAGTTTTCAATTTCAGAATAGGGTTTAATAGTAATATTATCGTGTTTTAATGTTTTGTAAACTTTTGGTGCAATTTTTCTTTCATCAATAAAAAGGTAACATTTATTTTGAGTTAATAAAACAAAAGCATTAAACACAGGGTTGTATTCCACATCAGAGCCTCTCATATTCAATAACCATGCTATATCGTCTAACAACGAAATCAGAATTTGTTCACTGCCATTTTCTTTAATGTAATTTCTTATTTTTTCTATTTTTTCGATGCGTGTTAATTTGTTATACTTTTTGTCATGAATTATAGCCTGATTATTGGGTATGGGAGGTCTATCGAGCCATAGTTTATTAAACAGGGTACTTGTTTTTACTATTTTTATCTGTTTTGCGCCAAGTCTGTTTTGCAGGTTTTCAACCTCTGATGCAGAAAAAAGCATAGGGTCGATACCCACATTATCTTTGGGGTTAAGGTTATCAACTATCCAATCAATATATTCGGGTCCACGAGTTTTTAGTTTGTGCAAAACAAAAGGTGTGGCAAGCTGCTTCTCGGCCTGAACAAAATAACGTGAGTCAGTCCATAAACCTGCATGGTTTTGTGTAATTACTGCTGTACCCGCCGACCCAGAAAAACCAGTTAGCCATTCGCGTATTTTCCAATAATCGGCAATATATTCGCTTTTATGTGGGTCAGATGTTGGTATAATAAATGCATTTATACTATCTTTTTTTAGAATTTCCCTGAGTTTTTGAAACTTTGATTGTGGCATATTTACTTGCTATTTTACTGAGGTTATAAATATAGCAATTATTAATTAGTGCTTGCCTGAAAACGTCAATTTCTACGTTACGCCTGCCTTGTCGGCAGACAGGCTTGCCAATAAATTGGTCATCCGCCGCGGCGGACTACATTTTATTGACTTCGCAAGCCCTGCCCGACTAATCGTTCAGGTTTACCTTAAGGCGGGCTTGAACTTGACATTTTCTGGCGAAGCACTCAAAAATACGGAGTTTTCTTGCTGACACTAATTACAGTACTATTGGGTTTTTTATTGGCATAAAAAAGCCCTGCACTTAGGCAGGGCATCAGTCATCTATTATAGAAGCTGTACGGGCTCAAAACCCAATTCTATTGTGCCATATTTTCAATTTACATTATTATCAGGAATAAGGTTAAAAGTTACATTAACCCTTTCGGCATAAATTTCTCCTGCTTCAAGCATATCTTCATCATCCTCTCTAAACCTCCAGTTTATAGTTACTTTATGACCACTGTTTTTAATCATCTCAAGGCGCTTCATTACATCAAGAATAATTTTAGAGCTTGATGTATTGAAATAAACCATCATAAAATTTACCAAAGTCTCAGGGTTAGGGTCGTTTATATAATCATCCAGCCAATTAAAAATTGGTTCATAAAAAACAATGGGGTCTTCAGGTAATGACTTGCCCTTAAAAATAAAGGTATTTGTTTTTTTGTCAAGAACTATTTCGGGAGTTTCCGCACCACTTTCAATTATCAATGGATTCATAGTTATAATGTTTTATTCAAAACTACGACTATTTGTGCTTTCAAGTCAAGTTTTTTGAAAGAATAATATAATATTTTTTTATGAAATTGGTTAGGTTTTTTAATGATGTATTTTTATAACACTAAAAATTAGATAGTTGTAAAAAAAAAACGACATAATTATATTGTCGGCTCTAATTATTTTAAGTAGTCTCTGTACGCTTACAGAGGCTACTTATTAATAACCTGTTTTTTGCACTTTAAAAGTGTTGCTTGTGGTTTTAATAAAATAGATTCCGTTGCAAAGGTTAGCAAGGTTAATTTGTACTTTATTATTAAGCACGCTAACTATTTCTGAATATACAATTTGCCCCGAATAGTTATATACTATTATTGGTGTTTGGGGTTTTGAGATGTTATTAAAATGTATAGTAATTTCATCGGTAAATGGGTTTGGAAAAATATTTTGTTTGTTATTTATTTTTTCTTTGTCAGGAATAGAGGTTATTATTTCACCCTTATCAGTTGTAAAATTTATTTCAGCTATTGGGTTATTTTCGCTAATTGACACAAATACAGGGTAGGATGGGATATTAATTTTATTGATTAAAAGATAATAGTTGCCATAAGG
>CBDUWQ010000067.1:0-17644 GCA_965370965.1 uncultured Bacteroidales bacterium | reverse complement strand
CAACAAACAAAAATTGAAACAACAAACAAAATTAAGTTCGTAAAGTAGAATTAATGAAAAAAAATAATTAGAGTTTTGGAGTAGTTTTAACAAATGTAATTTGATATACAATTATATTTGTTTTACATTTGTTGGTTCAAATATTAATTAAAACTACAAAAAATGAGAAAATTTACTTATTTAGTGGTAGTGCTTATGATTACTTTTAGTTTATCAGCACAAAAACATGCCACAGAAGGTTCTCTACAAGCAGGACCAACAGTTGACCAACAGTCAGCTAGTGTACAAACCCCAAAAGCTGTTACGGGTATTTTAAATTATGACAATGGTGTTGTTAAAAATGGACTTGGTAATGCAGGTGCTCACACCATTGAGCCTTATCACCATTTTCCGGCCGAAGCTATTTCGCAGTATGTTGGAAAAAAAATTACACACTTTAGAATCGGAATGGATGACCCTTCTGGTTACACAGTAATTAAGTTAAGAATCAAACTTGATTCTGTTACTGCAGAACCTGTTGTTGATGAAACAATGGATGTTGCTGATTTAATAGCAGGTGGTATAGCTTTATTTGAATTGGCTAATGCTTACACAATTCCTGCCGGTAAAGATATTTTTATTGGTTTGTTTTTAGATTCAGGAGGTGGATACGGTATAGCTGTAGATACTGATGGATCAAATTATCCTGAAAATAGTGGAATAATGTTTTGGAATGGTGCATTACAAGCTAGCTCAATTGGAACATTAGGTTATGGAGACTTTATTATTCAGGGCATTATAACTGATGATGGAGAAATGAGCCCAATAAAAGATTTGAGTATTGTTGGTGCAAGTGCTGTTAGTGAAGGTTGTGAATTAAGTGCAACTGAATCAATAAAGGTTGAACTATTTAATGGTGGTGAAGAATCAATAAACGAACTATTTAACTTAACTGTAGAGGTTGATGGTGTTTCTGTAACAAAACAAGTTTCTCCTACCGGATTTTTTGCCGGAGCAACAATTTATGCTGAAGTTGCAGACTTTGACATGAATGCTATAGGAATTTATGATGTAGAGGTAACTCATGCTTTTGACGATCAAGTTACACACAATAATGAGTGGACTGGAACAATAAACTCAGGTAATGGTACAATTACTGTTGATTTAACAACTGATCAATATTCAGGCGAAACTGCTTGGACTGTTTATGATTTAGATGGTAACGTAGTTGCAGTAAATGGTCCTTTAGCAGCAAACACACAAACTGTAACTAATGTTTGCGTTGATGCATCAGGGTGTTATACTTGGGTTATTACTGATAGTTATGGTGATGGTATTTCTCCTGATGGTACATTTACAATTTCGTTCAATGGTGTTGTTATGGGTGAGTGCCCCGATGGCGGTAATTTTGGAACTGAGTTTAAAGTTATGGGCTTAGGTGATGGTTGTCCTGATTATGACATTGCTATTACCGATATATTATTACCTGCACAAGTTGCACCTGGTGATGTAGATATTAAAGGACGTGTTAAAAATAATGGAGTTGAAGAACTTACAAGTTTTGACGTTGTTTATAAAATTGGTGACTTTACCAGCGAAACATATGCAGTAACAGGTATTGCAGTTGCTACAGGTGACACTTACGATTTTACACACGATGCGGCATACAATTTTGATACTGATGGTACTTATACTATTGAAGTAACTGTATCTAATCCTAGTGGTGAAGCTGATGAGAATCCTGCAGACAATGTAAAAACTCAGGTTGTTGTTGTTGTTGAAGGTATTTTAGACAGAAAACAACTGTTTGAGCACTTTACAAGCTCAACATGTGCCCCATGTGCCAGTTATACTCCAACGGTTGATGCTTTACTTACTGCAAATCCTGATAAATATTCATTAATCAGATATCAGGTTAGCTGGCCAAGTCCTGGTGACCCTTATACTACACAGCAAGCTGCCGATAGGGTAACTTATTATGGTGTTTCTGGAGTACCAAGTGTTTACAGAAATGGTGAATATAATATGGATGTAACACAAGATGTATTTGATGCATATGCAGCTGTAAAAACTATTGTAAGTTTAAATGTTGAGGCAACTTATGAAGGTGATGAAGTTTCAGTTGTTGTTAACGTTGGTGCTATTGCTGATTTAGACGCAGGCAAAAAATTACATGTTGTAATTGTTGAAAATAAAACAACAGGTAATACTGGCAATAATGGTGAAACAGAGTTCTTTAATGTAATGATGCAAATGTTACCAAGTTCAAGTGGTACTACTTTAGATTCAATTGCTGCTGATGGTTCAGTAGAAATTACACTATCGTATGATATGTCAACAACATTTGTTGAAGAGATGAATGATCTTACAGTCGTTGTATTTGTTCAAGATGATGCAGCTAAGGAAATTCTTCAAAGTGAAATGGTATCAATTCTTATTGATGATATTGATGAGTCTGCTACTGCTTCATTCAACGTTTATCCTAACCCATTCAACAATACATTAACTATTGATAATTTAGATAATGCTTCTCAAATTATTGTAAGCAATGTATTGGGACAAACTGTAATGACAGTAAATGTTAATAGCAATACAATGGATATCAATACAGCAGACCTTAACAAAGGTGTTTATTTGATAACTATTATTGACAATAACAATAACACAAGAACCGAAAGAGTAGTGAAACAATAATCACAACTTTTTAAAATATAAAAAAGCCGGCTTATGCCGGCTTTTTTTATGAGACAACTTAGCGCCTTCTACGTTTAATTTCCTAATCATTTATACCTTCTATCTTGTCTTTATAAAATAATCAAATAGTCATCAATAAATTAATATCTTTGCTCCGCTAACCTGACATTAATTATCAGGTTATTATTTTGTTTTTACATGAATGATATACTATTATTGATACTGGGATTTGCCTTGCTTTTTTTGGGAGGCAAATATTTGGTAACCGGAGGTGTTCAGTTAGCAAAGCTGTTTAAAGTACCCACCCTTGTAATTGGATTAACAATTGTAGCATTTGGCACATCGGCTCCCGAGTTATTGGTAAGCCTAAAGGCAGCCCTGTCCGGCCATCCCGATATATCGGTGGGTAACGTGGTAGGCAGCAACATTAGCAATATTGCTTTGGTGTTGGGGATAACAGCTCTAATTTTTCCAATTTCTGTATCGCGCAAGCTTATAAGGTTTGACTGGCCCATTATGATGGGGCTGAGTATTATTTTTTACTTAATGGCATTAAACGGAATACTTAAATGGTGGGAAGGCCTGTTTTTTGTAAGCGCAGTTGCCTTTTTTAATATATATTCAGTACGTAAAGGCAGAAAAAACAATGGTGCCGAAGAAACAAATGAAAAACTGACTGCTTGGTATATTTCGGCAGCAATAATTGTAGCAAGCAGTATAGTACTTGTATTTGGTGCTAACTGGTTGGTAACAGGAGCTTCAGGACTTGCAAGAAGTTTTGGTATTGGCGAACGGGTAATATCGGTATCAATTATTGCGTTTGGTACAAGTGTACCCGAATTGGCAACATCGGTAGTTGCAGCGCTGCGTAAAGAGACCGACATTAGTATTGGCAACATAATTGGGTCAAATATTTTTAATATAGCAGCTATACTTGGTATAACTGCACTAGTAACCCCAATTCCGGTAAACGAAATAATTATTGCCTCGGATATTATTTGGATGCTGGGCATTTCGTTACTATTGCTTTTTTTAATGATAGGCAAAAAAAAGCGTATAACACGTTGGAACGGGGCTATTTTAGTATTATCTTATAGTTTGTATATTTATTTCCTTTTAAAATGATAAAAGTATCAAATATTCAAAAATCGTACGGCTCGGTTAAAGTCCTTAAAGGAATAAACCTTGAGGTAAAAAAAGCAGAGATTGTTTGCATAGTTGGAAAAAGCGGTGCCGGAAAAACCACCATTTTGCAAATAATTGGCACACTGCTTAATGCCGATAGTGGTACTGTTACAATTAACGGAACAGAGGTAAACAGATTAAAAGAGAGAGCTCTTTCAAAATTTAGGAATAGAAATTTAGGATTTGTTTTTCAAAACCATCAGCTATTGCCTGAATTTACTGCACTTGAGAATGTAATTATACCCGGGTTAATTGCCCAAAAAAGCCGAAAAGAGGTTGAAGATAAAGCTTTGGAGATTCTTAACTTTTTAGATTTGGGAAACCGATTAACCCACAAACCCAAAGAGCTGTCGGGTGGTGAGCAGCAACGTGTAGCTGTTGCCCGTGCACTACTTAACAACCCTGAGGTAATATTGGCCGACGAACCATCGGGAAACCTTGATACACAAAACAAAGAGGAGTTGCACAAGCTGTTTTTTACCTTACGCGAAAAATTTAACCAAACTTTTGTAATTGTTACTCACGACATGGCTTTGGCTAAAATGAGCGATAGAATTATTACAATGAAAGATGGTAAAATAGTTTTATAAATAATTCTACAATCATAAATCGAACATCAGTTTATCTCGCTTTAGCGGATTAATCGTAAATAGCTATCTTTAATAAAAAATATGCACATAACCGCCAACCTCAAACTTATGACCGTTCCACCCTGTTGCTAATATTGCATAATAATACACCCCTGGTTTAGCTTTGGTGCCAACACGGGTTGTGCCGTTCCAACCTGGTTCACTTTCGCCGTTCTGTTGCCAGCTACCATCATTATCTTCGTAATCATATACTTTATTGCCCCAACGGTTATAAATTTTTACCGAAAAGTACTTAATAGATTTTGGTAAACTGTTTTCAAGAAAATAGAAGTAATTATTGTTGGTAGCTTTAGGTGTAAATACATTGGGCAGTTCAATTTTATTTCTCGGAAATTTAGTTGGGGTTACAATTACAAAATCAACTTTATACATTGTATCACGGCACATATTGCCATTACTATTATATACCGGCCCCCAAACAGATAGTTTTACATCATACCCAGCTGTATGAGTTGAGTCTTTTCTTGGGTATTTATAATAAATAGAATCAATAGGTTCAAAATTTTCAGTAACATACAATGTTGTATCCCAATCCCAATCGGTATTCACCCAATCTTTATGTTTATAAAATACCCATTCAAATTCCTCGGCATTATCTGCGTCATTAAAAAACCATACTCCATAAGGAGCCTCAACTGTAACAGTATCGCTTGATTTATCATTAACACCATCAGTTAACACACCATGAATTCCGCTAAATTCAGCCTTTGCAGCACGTAAATATGGGTATCCTCTGTTATCAAATTTTGTCTCATCAATATTTATTGTTCTCTCCCTAACAAAACCATACAAGTCTTTGGCATAAACCGTATAAGTTGTTGGCACAACCGGTGCTAAAAATATGGGGTGTACACCATACCATTTATCTGATTCTGAGTCCGCTTCGGACTCCGAATCAATAGTCCACTCTAAATTTGCTCTATTTGTAAGGCTTATTATGGGTGAACCCTCAACCGATAAATCATAATAAATAAAATCAACATGAAACGACGTGTCTGCCACCAACTCAAGCTCTTCGCATTTACTTGAATAAACACTAACTGTGTTAATAAAAAAATCTTGATACCAAAGCCACATTGTAAAAATTGTATCAATACCCTTTTCTTCATTATAGATATTTACACGATACCCACCTTCGTAATCGTTCATATTCTCACCAGGAGTAGTACCAAAAAAAACGGTGTCTGTTTTTGCGGTTTCTATTTCTCTAAAAGACTTAAAAACATTTAGTCCCCTGTCGTACTTAAACCACTCAAAATTTAGTGAATCAATGCCATTAAGGTCTGCAAAAAGGGTAATGGTACTCATATTATTATCGTCCTTGTAAACAATAAATATAGTATCTTGGCTATCACTACTGGTATAGGAAGTGGTATCAGATTTTTCGGATTCGAAAACCTGAATTTGCGCAAAATTTAAAAATGGTATCGTAAGTAAAAAAACACCTATTATTAGTACCAAAAAAAGTTTCTTCATTTTAATAAATAGTTACCGTATAGATATAACTGAAAAAGCGGTACAATATTATAAAATAATACTCTGTTAAGCCAATTTAATTCTTTTTTAACTTAGGTATTTATCTACTTTTGTATGTTGTACTAAAAAACTATTGAACTAAAAGAATAAAATGCACAATTATTTAAACGAATTAAATTCTGCACAGCGCGAAGCGGTAATAGCAAAAGAAGGTCCCAGCTTGGTTGTGGCAGGAGCCGGATCGGGAAAAACCCGTGTGCTGACCTACCGTATTGCACATTTATTGGCAACCGGAGTTGCCCCCTGGCATATTTTATCGCTTACATTTACCAATAAAGCTGCCCGCGAAATGAAAGAACGTATTGGCAAGGTGGTGGGTAACGATTTAAGCTCGTCGCTTTGGATGGGCACATTCCACTCAATTTTTAGCAGTATTTTGCGTATTGAGGCGGACAAACTTGGATTTCCTTCGGCTTATACAATTTACGACACTACCGATTCGCGCAGTTTGGTAAAATCTATAATAAAAGAGCTAAACCTGGATGATAAGGCTTATAAGCCTGCCGGGGTATTGGCACGCATATCAAAGGCAAAAAATAACCTGATTACCGCCGAAGCCTACAAAGGAAATGCAAGTGCCAACCAGTCCGACTACCAAAACAAACAGCCTGAGATTGCACGCATATACGAAATATATTCGGCAAGATGCCGGCAATCGGGTGCTATGGATTTTGACGACCTGCTGCTTTATACCAATATACTTTTTCGTAACCACCCCGATATATTAAGCAAATACCAGCAAAAATTCAGGTATGTATTGGTTGACGAGTATCAGGATACTAACTACTCGCAATACCTAATTGTAAAAAAACTTAGCCAGCAACATAATAATATTTGTGTGGTTGGCGACGATGCCCAAAGCATTTATTCGTTTAGAGGTGCAAAAATCGAGAATATCCTTAATTTTAAAAACGACTACCCAACCCATAAACTTTTTAAACTTGAGCAGAATTACCGATCAACCCAAACCATTGTAAATGCTGCCAACAGCTTAATTAAAAAAAACCAAAAACAGATACCAAAAGAGGTTTATTCAAAAAATGATGAGGGTGAGCAAATTAATATTATTGATGCCTATACTGATATTGAGGAGGGATATTCGGTTATAAACGATTTATTTGATCAAATGGTAAATAACCAATTAACTTTTCAGGATTTTGCCATTTTATACCGTACCAATGCCCAAAGCCGTATTTTTGAAGAGGCTCTGCGCAAGCGTAATATGCCATATAGAATTTATGGCGGTTTATCATTTTACCAACGTAAAGAGATAAAAGACCTTATTGCATATTTTAGGCTGGTGGTTAACCCCGATGATTCTGAAGCACTAAAGCGGGTTATTAATTATCCGGCAAGGGGAATTGGCGCAACCACATTGGGCAAATTGGAAAGTAACGCAGCAAAACATGGCGTTAGTATTTGGAAAGTGGTTACCAACACCGGCAGTTTTCCTCTTGAACTTAACAAAGGTACTATCGCAAAAATTGAGCGTTTTGTTAACTTAATTAAAAAATTTATTGCAGAAAAGTATAATAACGACGCATATGATTTGGCTAATTTAATAGCTTCGGAAACAGGATTATTAAAAGACTTGCACAATGGAGATACTGTTGAGGAACGCTCAAAATATGAGAATATTGAGGAGTTGTTAAATGGTATTAGAGATTTTGTTACGGGAAATTTTCAGGAAGGAAACCCCACACGATTGGAAAATTTTTTAGAGAATATAGCACTAATAACCGACCAAGACAAGGATAACCCCGATGACAAAAACAAAGTTACGCTAATGACTATCCATTCGGCTAAAGGGCTTGAGTTTCCGCATGTTTATGTGGTTGGAATGGAGGAGGAGCTTTTTCCATCGAAAATGAGTGTACACACCCAAAAAGATTTGGAGGAAGAACGCCGCCTGTTTTACGTTGCCCTAACAAGGGCAGAGCAACGGGTAACTTTATCGTTCTGCAAAAGCAGATACAAATACGGCACTCCAATAACCCCTGAGCCAAGCCGTTTTATTAATGAAATTGACAAACAGTTTGTTAAAACAAAACAACTTTTTGGAGGCAATAAATTTGGTAAAAAATTTGCTGATTCAACAAACGAAGTATCGTTTAAAAAATGCGGCAGCGCATTTAAAAAACCGGTACGCCCCGGAATGAATCTTGCTGCCAACAGAAAACTTAAACAAATAAAACAAACACAAAACGCAAACTTTAAATCTGACCCACCTAATGAAATACAACAAGGTATGCAAATAGAGCACCAAACATATGGAGGTGGAAAAGTTTTGCAGATTGAAGGTGAAGCTACTAATAAAAAAGCTATTGTTTTTTTTGCTAATTTTGGCGAAAAGAAACTATTATTGCGTTTTGCAAAGCTGCGGATAGTTAGATAGTATTTGCAAGAAAATGCCAAATTACTCACAAAATATTTTTATTTTATTTGTGTTCGTGAGCTAAAGTTCTGCACCTGCCTGCTGCAGGCAGGTTACTCCCGTCTCAATTACCAGTCATTTATAATGGTAAATTTCTGATAATTAAGACTTTGAAAATCTTGTTTTTGACGTTTTCTTACCTGCCTGACATGACTTGGCAGACAGGTCAAAGACAGGGTTTTCGTGCAAGCATTAGATAAAACCCTAAAACAGAATAAATATAACAAACATGCAAGTGCCCTAATATAAAGAGGACTACTACCTAAAATTTATTTTGTTTGATTACCTGAATATTTCAACTACTTTTGTTAAAAATTTTATAAAATGGATTATAATACCGGAAGAAAAAAATTAGTACTACCTGAATACGGTCGAAATATTCAAAAAATGGTTCTTGCACTTAAAGAAGTTGAAGATAGGGACGAGCGTAACCAAATGGCTAAAGCTGTAATACAGGTTATGGGAAATATGAATCCCCATTTAAGAGATGTGTCAGATTTTACACATAAGCTTTGGGATCATCTTGCTATTATTTCTGAGTTTGAGCTTGATATTGATTCACCTTACCCTACCCCTGAAAAAGAGGATTTTCATCTTGAATCAGTGCATATAGGGTACAAAAATGCTGACGATATTAGGTTTAAACACTATGGCAAGGTACTTGAAAGCATGATTAAACGCACCATAACTTACGAAGAGGGGGAGGAAAAAGACGCCCTGATAGAGGTAATTTGTACGCAAATGAAAAAATCGTATGTTATGTGGAATAGGGAGAATATAACCGATGAACAGATTTTTTCAGATTTACTCTTTCTAACAAAAAACCAAATAAAAATACCCGAAGGCTTAAAACTTAAAGATGCCCGCGATTTTATTCAAAAAAAGCCGGTAGCCTTTAGTAGCCACAAGGGTGGCAAAGGAAGTAAAGGCGGCAAGAGTAGTGGTGGTAGAAAAACACAGTATAAACAGAAGTATAAGAGAAAATAATATTTAAAACCGGCTATATGGCTGGTTTTTTTTTGCTGCGTTTTAAAAATCAATATGTTAGATGAGGATCAACAGGTAGCATAAATGAGTTTTTGTAGCTTTTACTAACTGTTTTGTTGTATTTTGTTTTTGCAGTTAGCAGTTTAGTACTCTTAACAATACTAAAAAAATAAACTTTACCATTGGTGGTAGAACAAACAATATTACCATTTTGCAAAACAATAGGTGATGAGAATATTTTACCCTCGGTTTTAATTATGCTAACTAACTTACCTTGGTTACTTAACAGGTATAAATTATTATCGTAAGACCCCACAACAATTGTTGAATCGTTTACAACGGCAGCTGTTGAAACAACTTTTTTATTGGTTTTAAACTTATTAATAAGCTCACCTTGCTCCGAAATAAAATATACATAGCCATCAAAAGAGCCAAAAACAATTGTTCCGTTTTGTGTTTGTATTGGCGACGCATGGATTTTACCATTGGTTTTAAATTTCCAAACTAATTCTCCCTTAGGGCTAATGCTGTATAAATATTTATCGTACGAGCCAAATACTATATTACCATTTGATAATTCAATTGGTTTTGAGTGCATAACCCATCCTTTTGTTTTAAAAACAGCCTTAATATTTGCATCTTCGTCAATAATAAACAATTTACGGTTATTAGAGCCAATGGCAATATTCCCATTCGATAAAACTGTTGGGCTGCCATGAACAAGTTTTTTTACCTTTAATACTTTAAAGTGTTCTTTGTCCATGTCGTAAATAACAATTCTCCCTTTATTTGTTCCAAAAACCAGTCTGTTTTTTGTTATTTCTGCCACTTCGGTAAATATGCTGCCACCCGGTTTTATTTTTTTTATAAGATTCCCTATCTGGTCAAAAAAGTAAATAAATCCATCATAACTACCTAACGATATTGTGTTATCTGACAAAACCTTTGGTGTTGCATGAATCCAACCTTTTGCTTTAAATGTATTTATAAGTTTTCCTTTATTGTTAAAAAAGTAAACATGCTTATTATGTGAGCCCAATACTACATTATCTGATTGGGTTTTTACAGGTGTTGAATAAAAAGCACCTTTAATATTGTGCGAAGTTTGAATAAAATTTAATGCATTGCTGTTATTCTGTGAAAAAGATATTGCAGAAAAGATAATTATTACTGATATGAACAGGATAATTTTTTTCACAAAGGTATTTTTAAGTTAAAAATTTTTTTGAAGTGCAAAGATACAAAAAACTAATTATAATTTTTTATCCATTTGATTAATGGCTGTTTTTATATCTTTTATTTTGAGTTGTATGGTGGTTTTACCTTTATAGTGGTTTTCATCAACGCTAAAGCAAACATCAAACTTTGCATTTGCAATTTGCTTAAAATGGTGTCCTTGGTTAAAAGCAATTGCAGTACAGCTTTTTGTCGATTCACTATCCATTAAATTCATTTTCAGGTGTTCACCTTCAGCTCCAACACATTTTGCATAACCGGTATCGTTTACATTGCTTGTTATAAAAACCGGCGACATATTGCCTGGTCCGAAAGGCTCAAACTGTTCAAGTATTTTATAAAATTTGTGGTTTATTGTATTTAACGAAAGTTCGCTATCGGCTTCAATTTTTGGTGTAAGACTTTCATCTGAAATTGACTCACTTACTATTTTTTCAAATTCAATAATAAAAGGCTCAACATTATCTTCTTTAAGTGATAAGCCGGCTGCATACTTATGTCCTCCAAAATTTTGCAACAGGTGTTGGCATTTCTCAATAGCTTTATACAAGTTAAACCCTTTAACAGACCGTGCCGAACCTGTTACAATCCCATTTGACTTTGTAAGTATAATTGTAGGCTTATAATAATGCTCAATAACCCGCGAAGCTACAATACCAATAACACCCTTATGCCATTCGTGGCTATATAATACTGTAGATTTGCGTCTTTGCAATTCGGGGTTATTTTCAATTAACTCAAGGGCTTCTTTGGTAATGTTAGAATCGAACCATTTGCGCTCAGTATTGTCATTATCAATTTTTTCGGCCATGGCAACAGCATCGTTTTTATCATTACATACCAATAACTCAACTGCAAAGCTACCTTGCTCCATACGGCCTGCGGCATTTATGCGTGGACCAACCTTAAAAACAAGATCGTTTATTTTTAAATTGCCATGTTGAGTATTTGCAACATTTAAAATGGCTTGTAAGCCTATTCTTGGTTTTGAATTAATACTTTTTAAACCATAATAAGCAAGAATTCGATTTTCGTCAATAATAGGTACAATGTCACATGCAATGCTAACCACAACCAAATCAAGGTAATGTTCAATTTTATAAAATGGAATATTACTATGCAATGCATAAGCCTGAATAAACTTAAAACCCACACCACAAGCCGAAAGCTCTTTAAAAGGATAATTGCAATCGTGTTGTTTGGGGTCAAGTACTGCTACTGCAGCAGGTATTTCATTACCTGGCTCATGATGGTCGCAAATAATAAAATCAATATTTTTATCGCTGGCATAGTCCACTTTATCAACGGCTTTTATACCGCAATCAAGAGCAATTATTAACGAGCAGTTATTCTCTTTTGCAAAATCAATGCCTTTAAATGAAATGCCATATCCTTCATGATATCTGTCGGGAATATAGTAAATAAGGTTCTTTATTTTGTTTTGCAAAAATGTGTACATTAATGAAACCGAAGTGGTGCCATCAACATCATAATCGCCATAAACCATAACACTTTCCTTATTATTAATGGCCATCTCCAAACGGTTAACCGCCATATTCATATCTTTCATTAAAAAAGGATCATGCAATTGGTTTAAGTCGGGTCTAAAAAAAGCCTTTGCCTCGTTATATGATTTAATTCCACGCTGAATAAGCAAGTTGGCTATTGGTTTGCTAACGTTTATTAATTGCGACAGCTCTTTAATTTGACTTTGCTCAGCTTGAGGCTTTACTATCCATTGTTTTTGCATGAGAATATTTTTAATCTGCATAATGCCTGTCTGTGACGACAAAGGCAGGCAGGCATTAATTATTAGTTCATAATCATAATTATATATCAATAGCATTCATGATTTCGCATTCGCTCAATTGAGCATGCTACACCTTTTAATATTAATTATTAAGAATCAAATAGCATAGTTTATGCATAAATCAATTTAGGTTAAAATCATCTGTAAATAATTATTTCAGTCATTGCTTGTTATCCAATTAGCTCCATACCAAAAACCTTCGATAAATGATATTTTGCTCTCTCTTTTACTTCTTCAAAATTAAGTTTGTGCCCTAGTTCTTTTTTCATTGAGGTTACACCTTTATCGGTAAAACCACACGGATTAATATAGTTAAAATAATCTAGGTTTGTATTAACATTTAAAGCAAAGCCGTGCATAGTAACAAATCTGCTGGCTTTTACACCAATGGCACATATTTTTCGGGTTTTTTGTGTGGTGTCAATATCTAGCCAAACGCCGATAGCCTTTTTATAATGATGCCCCTTTATGCCATATTCTGCTATTGTATTTATTATAGCCTCCTCAAGTTTAAATATGTAGTTTTTAAGTGCTATGTCAAACTGCTCAAGGTCAAGAATTGGGTAGCCAACTATTTGACCAGGACCGTGATATGTTATATCACCTCCTCGATTAGTTTGAAAATAGGTGGCATTTATCTGCTTCAAAAAATCTTGCTTTATTAAAAAATTATGTTCTTCGCCGCTTTTTCCTAAAGTAAAAACATTAGGGTGCTCGCAAAATAGTAAGTACCCTCCTTGCGGCTTTTTATTCAGTTTTGCTTGTATTATCTCATTAAAACACTGTTCCTGATAATCCCAGGCTTTTTTATATTCAATGTTTTTTAGGTCTATATATTTTACGGTTTTCATATTTTATGCATTTACATGAATGTCGGCCTTATACGATGACCTAACCAGTGGGCTGCTCTCAACAAACGAAAAACCCTTTTGCAGCCCTATATTTTTATACTCTGCAAATATATCGGGGTGTATATATTCAATTACTGCATGGTGCTTACGGGTTGGTTGTAAATACTGACCAATGGTTAATACTTTACAATTAATAATTCGAAGGTCGTCCATTGTTTTTAATATTTCGTTTTCTATTTCACCCAATCCAAGCATAATGCCCGATTTTGCCACCAACCCCGATATTGCTATTTGCTCTATTACATTTAAGCTTGTTTTATATTTTGCACGGCTGCGTATTTGTGGGGTAAGCCTTTCAACAGTTTCCAAATTATGTGATATTACTTCGGGTTTTGCATCAATAATATGTTGTATTAATTCGGGTTTGCCATCAAAATCAGGAATAAGCACTTCAATTGTTGTTGCAGGGTTCAACCTTTTTATCTCATCAATGGTTTTTACCCAAATTGATGCTCCTCCATCGGCTAAATCATCGCGGTCAACCGAAGTTATTACGCAATGCTTTAAATTCAGCTCTTTAACACTTTCTGCTACTTTTGTAGGTTCATCAAAGTCAACGGGCAGTGGTTTTCCTGTTTTTACATTACAAAATTTACAACTGCGCGTGCAAATATCGCCCAATATCATAAAGGTAGCAGTACCCCGTCCCCAGCAGTCACCGGCATTAGGACAATTGCCACTTTCGCAAATAGTATGCAACCTATTGCCAATTACCAAACCATTTACATGCTTATGGGCATTGGCTTTTGGAATTTTTATTTTCAACCAATCGGGTTTGCGCAGTATTGTGGTATTATTATTTTCCATTTTATTTGAAGCTTTTGCTGCAAAAGTAAAAAAAATAGTCTATAGCCTACATAATGCAGGAGTTAATTATTATTCGTAATAATACTATTATTAAAGGAACTTATGATTTCGCTATCGCTCAATTGAGGTAATTTATACCATTGAATATTAGCATATTAGATTTAAACGTTATGGTTATTTGAAAAATACCATTTAATTTGCAACATGCTAATAACTAATAAATTACTATTAAATAGAGAGATTCCCCGATGAAAAATCGGGACAGGTAATGAATTAATCAGGATAGAATCTTTATTAATTTATTCTTTTTGCTTTATAACTTGGTATAACTCCCAATTGGATTTTAAATTTTCTTAAAATAGTATTTGCTAAGCCAATGTTTGTACATGGGGTCTAAAATACTTATCTCTTTATTCACAATATCAATAATCTCTTTGTTTTGCAGGGCTTTTTTTATTCGGGTAATATTTGCCGATGTGCCCAGCCTGTAATTTTGTATCACCTCTTTTGAGCTAAGCTTTGTTTCTTTCCAAATTAAGGCTTTTAAAAAATTGGTTTGTGGGGCGCTTAAACCGTCAGTAATATTTTGAAACAGCAGACTCAATTGCATTGCAATACTTTCAAATGCGTTGTAAACTATGTCATCGGAGCATTTGCCATTTGTTCTTAGCCAGCACTGGTGGGCAAGTTGTTGTACATAGTATGAGTGCCGTTCGGTTAAAGTGTGAATCAATCGCGCAGTTTTGCGACTAATATTTTTGTTGGTCTGTTTAAAACGTTTAATAATAAATTTTTCCCAATCAGCGCCCTCAATTTTTTCAAGCATAATAATTTCGCCAAATTTATAAAATGGCATTTTTGCCGATGCAAATATGTCGGTCATCATGTGGCGCTTGCTACCGTAAAGGCAATAGGTTACATTTTGATGCCGCTGCCAATGGGCACGCAGTTTTTTTTGAAAAGCAAGCGGGTTATCAAAATTATCAATATTTTGGAATTCATCTATGCACAAAATAATCCTTGTTTTTTTAGCCATAGCTATTTTTTCGGCAAGGTCGAGTATTTCGTCAGGGTGTTCTTTTAGTTCGTTCCAATCAAACCCTAGTGTAAATTTTTGATCGTCGTTTGGGGTAAATGAAAATTTTGGGATTAAATTGGTTATGAAGTTTTTTGTAAAGCTAATGGCATCATCAATTTTTGTTGATGCGGCATTTATAACAGCAGTACTCAACATTTCGTAAAACTCATTCTCCGATTTTACATTAAAAAGGTCAATTGAACAGGTTTTTAAGTTAAGCTTTCTCTTTTTTATGGTTAATAAGGTTTGTTCTACTAACGATGTTTTTCCCCATCGGCGTGGCGAAATTAGTATAGTATTAATACCATATCTAAAATTGTTAATTAGTTGGTTGGTTTCAGTTATTCTATTGGTAAATGCTCCCAATACTGCTGTTGTTCCATATTTAAACGGATGTTGTTCCATATGTTTTTATTTCAAAGATAACAAACAAATATGTAACAAACAAATATGTAACAAACAAATATGTAACAAACAAAAAGGTTTCATAATTATTTACAGCGTAAAATGGGTGTACAACAAAACCCACGAATTATTGATGTTTGTTATATTTACTGATATGAAACCATAGTGTGATAATGATGGGGTAGAAGATGTTTGGATTGCCGACTTTCAGCAGGGTTCTTCCTTGACAGTAATACATTTTATAAAGTATTTGCAAAAATAGCACTTTTCAAACGTTGTTTTTGTTGTACACCCGAGTAAAATCATAAAATACTGATTTTTGCTATTTGTTTGGCAGTAAAAAAATATCTTTGTTACATGAATTATCATTTTATAGCAATTGGCGGTAGTGCCATGCACAATTTGGCGATAGCTCTGCACAAAAAAGGAGAATATATAACCGGATCGGATGATGAGATATTTGAGCCATCGCGTTCGCGGTTAAAAAAATATGGAATTTTACCCGAAAAACAAGGTTGGTTTCCCAACAAAATACATAAAGGTATTGATGCAATAGTATTGGGTATGCATGCAAAAGCAGATAACCCCGAATTGCTGAAAGCCAATGAGTTAGGTATAGCAATTTATTCGTATCCCGAATTTTTATTTAAAAAAACCCAATTTAAAACACGAGCAGTAATTGGAGGCAGTCACGGAAAAACCTCAACAACAGCAATAGTAATGCATGTATTAAAATATGCTGATAAAACTTTTGATTATATGGTGGGGGCGCAATTGAAGGGTTTTGATACAATGGTTGATTTTTCTGATACCTCTGAGTTGGCAATTTTTGAAGGCGATGAGTATTTGACATCACCCATTGACTTACGCCCAAAATTCCATTTGTATAAACCCCACATTGCCTTAATTACCGGAATAGCATGGGATCATATTAATGTTTTTCCCACATTTGAAAATTACATTGAGCAGTTTTCAATTTTTGTTGACCAAATAGAAGACGGTGGTTTGCTGATTTATTTTGATGGCGATAGCCAAATAAAAGAGATAGTTGACCGGTGTAAAAAGGATATTCAATTAATACCATATAATACCCACCCGCATAAAATTGTAGATGGAACTACTTATTTAATTTATAAGGAAGGCGAAGTGCCAATTAAAATATTTGGCGGGCATAACTTACAGAATATTAGCGGGGCAAAACAGGTTTGTTTAAAATTGGGAGTAACCGAACAGCAATTTTATAAAGCAATACGAAGTTTTGATGGCGCTGCCAAAAGACTTCAGTTGTTGGGGAAAAATAAGAACCTTATAGTATATCAAGATTTTGCACATTCGCCATCAAAGCTTGAGGCTACTATTAATGCTGTTAAAAATCAGTATCCCGAAAAGGAGATAGTTGCATGCATGGAACTGCATACCTATAGCAGTTTAAGCAAAACTTTTTTGCAACAATACAAAGGAACAATGAGAATGGCTGATAAAGCAATAATATTTTATAGTAATCATGCTATTGAATTAAAAAAACTGGAAAAAATTGAGCCTGAGCTTATTGTTGAATCTTTTGATAAAGAAGGTATTAGTGTTATAAATGAAAAAAATTTATTAAAAAAGAAACTTATTTTTATGGAATTTAAAAATAGCGTACTCTTATTTTTGAGCTCTGGCAATTTTGATGGTATTAACTTAAAAAAAATATCAAAAGAATTGTTGGACAAATAGTATAACCATTTGTTTGACTGATTATTAAAAGTATTAATTACACTTTTTTTGTTGCGCTAAACACTTTTTTTGATTTATATTGGCTTTTAATTTTGAAAATGTATTTAATAAATAGTATTTTTAGCGATTGAAAAAATAGGAAATAACATTTTATTATGGAACTTAAAAAGAACCCTAAAGTAGATTTAAGACAGTATGGAGGATTATTCCTTG
>CBDUWQ010000066.1:0-17753 GCA_965370965.1 uncultured Bacteroidales bacterium | reverse complement strand
CCGATGCCTTACAGCTACATCAAACTAAACGCATGAATTATTCAGGTTAAATTAACAATAGAATTATTTTGAACAGAAAAAATGTTATTAACTTCAAAATAACTGTTTTCTACATTTAGTTTGCTTGTACCTATTAATGCAATAATATTATTAACCACAAATTGTGTTTGATTGCTGATATTTAAAGTGGCATTATTAATTACAAAAACAGTATCATAGTTAAATGAACCTGAGTTAACATTTAGAATTTCGTTAGGATTGCTATAACCTACAACCAAATTTTGTGATTGAACAAAGTGTATGTTTAATAAAATCAGTATTGTTATTAGTATTGTTTTCATTGTTTTCTCCTTTATGTTTGGTAACTTT
Organism: uncultured Bacteroidales bacterium; assembly: GCA_965370965.1. Taxonomy (GTDB): domain Bacteria; phylum Bacteroidota; class Bacteroidia; order Bacteroidales; family SZUA-534; genus GH45. Next base: position 17,384 of record CBDUWQ010000066.1, on the reverse strand, counting down.
CTTATAGCATTACTTTATCTCTTTTGCTTTTGTTGCACTAACAAATAGTATATTACCAACATTGCCATAGCCATTAAACAATTCTTCGGCGTTAAAGCCATTACGCCCATGAAAGTTAAACCCAACTATAGTAAGGTCGGCATCAATAGAGTGGCGTGTTATTGTCTCTTTAATTTCCTCATTCTCATTAATAGGTATTAAATTAATATTTGATGGGGAAATAGGCAACCTACCCGATTTTATAAGCTCAAGCAATTTATGTTTTTGAATACCTAATTGCTCTTTTGGGTAAGCTGCAAATATTTTGATGTATCCTTTTCTCCATTCGGGATGCCCTAAAATAATATATGCCAACAAAATCATTAAATTAGAATTCTCAAAATCCTTATGACTTATCCATACATGAATCTCTTTTTTACGCCCAAAACCTTTATACGAGGTGTTTAAAACACAAATATCAAAATCGGTAGATTCAAGCAAGTTAAAATTTTTAAGTACTTCATTTATACTATTGGTTTCGGTACGGCTAAACTCAAAAACCACCATGTTATTCTCTTTACCCGAAATATTGGTAAGCTGAATTATTTGTGCTATTGCCGAGGTATATGACGGGCTGATAATAGTATCGAGATAAACGCGGTTTTTGCTGCCCTCGGCTAAATTTAACAGTTTTTCTAAAATCTGTTTCGACTCACGGTTGGTGGTTTCATTTAAAAAACCTTTTATAAAATGTATGTAGGTTCCAAATCCGTATTTATACGATATCCACCGCAAAATATCAAAAGCCGATTGGCGTTTAAAAGTATCGGCCGATATGCAAACAGCAAACGGCCGCCAGCTCATTTCGCGGTCGGCCTTATTGGCACGCTGGGCAAATACCTGTAGTTGACGGCTTAATTGAAAAACCACACCCCTAAAAAGTTTGACCAACCCTTTTTTGTCTTTGTTAGAATTACTTATAACTGAGTACAATACGGCCATTATTAATAAAGCCGCAATTGCATATGGGGTATTCATTTTAAACATTGTCCATATTGATAATACTGCACCAATTGCCGACAAATACCAACGCGAGCGAAAAGTTGGCCTATATGCAGGGTCGGCGGCAAAATGCTCCAATAACGATATAATACAAATTGCACCATAGGTAATCATAAAAAACATTGATATTATCTCGGCAACAAAATTTATATCGCCAACAAACACAAATGCAAAAGCTATAATTATGGTTATTACCGATGCGTTAATAGGTTCGTTATCGTCTGCATTACCTTTTGATAACCATCTGTTAAGCTTTTTATTAGGAAAAATATTATCAACCCCAATTGCTTGAATAGTGCGTGGAGCTACCATAATTGAACCAAGTGCCGATGACAAACAAGCAGCAGCAAGTCCAATGGGAATAATTGGTCCCCAAATAGCAATTTTTGACATTACTAACTGGTTATTGGTTAATTCAAGTGGTGTAAATGATGATGAAAACTTAAACGCCGCAAATATATAAATAATTAAACCCGCCACAGTAGCTGCGATTGTTCCTAACGGAATTGATTTTTTAGGGTTTTTTAAATCACCCGATAAACCAAGTCCGGCAGCAATACCTGTAAAGGCCGGAAAAACAATTGCAAAAACATAAAAAAAGTTCTCAGGGTTTTCTATCCGCTTTTGAAAATCAATAACCGACGATTCGGTAATTGAGTGACCTGCAAAAAACATAGCCAAAGCAACTAACAAAATGGCAACCACAAAGTATAAAAATTTAATTCCCATATTGGCACCACGGGTAAGCATTATTATCGATATAATAACCATTGTACTAAGCGTAATAAACTTTTTGCCAATAGTAATATCGAAGTTATTTTGTAAAAAATTTAGTATTGGCTCAAAAGCCTCGCCAAAAGCAATAATATAAAAGGCAATACTTATTGCCTGCGAAAAATAGAGGGTAATTCCTATTGCTGCACCAATATTTAACCCAAAACTACGCGATATAATGTAATAAGCTCCACCACCCAAAACCTTTTGGTTGGTTGCAATTTCGGCAACTGCAAGTGCAGTAGGAATTGTTATTAAATGCCCTAAAGCTATTATGCCAAGCATGCCCAACAAACCAACATTACCAACAGCCCAGCCAAATCTTAAAAACAATATTGCTCCTAAAATTGTACTTAAAGCTGTCATAAAAACAGGCATTGTACCAAATCCACCGGTTTTTGATATTAGTCTTTTTTGCATATGGGTTTTTACTTACAATTGCAATATACAAAAATATTATTGCTGACTCTTTTTTAATCTAATCCTCGTTTATTAAACAGTATGTACCCAAAATTTACCTGAAAATAAAAAGGGTTTGGTTCATTTAAGAAATAGCTTGCCGTAAGGGCAAAAGGACCCAACGGGCTTTGATAAATAGCTGCTATTGATGCTGCCATTGATGGAGTAGGAAATTCATTGCTAAACGATGGGTTATATTCATCAATTTCAATGTATTGATATGGTTGAAAAATATATGATTCGGCACGTATAGATACCGTTTCAGTTAAATTAACAATAGGAATAATACCAACAGCTGCATATGAATTTGCCCTAAAATTTTTTAAAAATATCAATTTACTTTGCGGAAAAGGCTGAAATGCATAAGAGCTTAATAAAGTAGATATTGAGTTGTTAAACCAGCTTTTGTTTGTAATATTCAAATTTGCATTTACACCCACCGAAAAATATTTTGACGATTCAAAATACCTATTGTAATTAAACTGCACATGATACCATGAATGTCCGGTACTTGAAGGCTGTGGATCGGCAATACCCGTTGTTGTTCCAGGTGTGTATTTTTCGAGTCCGGTAATATACCTGCCCTGCACCTTTATGAAAATGCCCTTGTTGGCATACTCTTTATAGTTAAGGGTGCTATACTCGTAAGTTACATGAACCGATGAATAATCAAAAGTAGTTTCATCGGCAATATCGGTACTCTCAATTAGGTTTGAGTGGTAATAGTTATCACCAGTTCTGCCATATGAAAAGCCTGAATAAAGCAGTCCGCGGTTTTTTATCGGACGTCCTAAATTTGTTTGAAAATGCACCTCACTTTGAGTTAATTTGGTGGGGTTTTTACTATCTACAAACCAGTTGCTTGTTATTTGAAAATAGTCCCAATAGTTAGTTGTTGCCAAAAAATTAACAAAAAAAGGTGTCAGTATTTTATCTTTGCTTATATTCCGTGGAGGAAAGTCCATTTGGAATTTCCCCGTTATTGAGTTGTAAAATTTTCCAATCATAAAGTTTCCCGAAAGGTTATATATATTCTTTTTCTGAAAAATATAATCAACACCTACAAATCCAATATTGCGCAGGTTACTTGATAAATTACCACCAAGTAAAACGGTAAACTCATTTTTTGTTTTTATATCAAGGTGCAAATCAAAATACCCCGTAGCCACATTATATACTACTTTGGGGAAAATACTGCGTATTAATTTATCCGATAATAATTTAAAATATTCGGTTTCAAATTCGGCAAATGTAATTATACTACGATTACGCCTTATATTTTTAATAATATAAGCCACCGCTTGTTGGTCAACACCTGTAATATATATATTTTTAAAAATAAGCTCTTTGTATTTGTTTTTTATACCCAATCTTTTTTTATCAATTTCTAACGAATTTTCCCTTCGAGGTATCATTAATTTTATTGAATCAATTTTTTTGAGGGCTGCCCTATAGCCCCTTGCATACAGAGTATCAAATTTTGTAAAATTTAATAGGCTAAACTCTTTCACATCGGGTTCAATTAATATGCCGTTTTTGGGCATTGCATAATTGGTCGATTTCATAAAAACATTTTCCAATTGCATGTACAAATCATCAACGTCGGGTTTTTTCGGATTCCATGCCACCTTGCTCCCAATTATTATATCGGGGTTAAATCTCTCAACCATAATATCGGTGGGAAAATTATTTTCCATACCACCATCAAAAAGCAAAACGCTATCAATTTCAATGGGTTTAAAATAGCCCGGAAATGTCATTGATGCCCTTATTGCAGCCGACAAATTGCCTGAGTTTAACACAACCGGTTTATTGTTATAAACATCGGTGGCAATACAAAAAAATGGGATCATTAAATTACTGAAATTGTAATTGGCACCGGCGCAGGCAGGCTCAAAAAACTGAATAAATCGCAAATCCATTTGCTCTGGCGAAATTACATTGGTAGGCAACTTGGGCGTAATATTGCCCTCTTTTTTTATTATGGGGAATTCAATCCAATCGGCCGATTCATTTTTAAGCTTGTAGTAATATTCCTCATCAATATCAATAAAACCGTACATCCATTTTAAAAACTCATCAGATGTTAACAGCAACTCCATTTCGTTAGGCGAATAACCTATAGCATATAAACCGCCAATAATAGCCCCAATTGAGGTGCCAGCAATATAATCAATAGGTATATTGTTCTGTTCTAATGCTTTAATTACGCCAATATGCGCAAGACCTTTGGCCCCACCACCGCTTAACACCAACCCCACCGATTGTGAAAAGGAACCTGCCAAACCCACAAGTAAAAACAAAGTTGTTATTAATAATTGTTTGACCATATAATACTACCTTAATTTTAAAACTAATAGTATAGTATAATACCGATTTAAAGGCAACGCTGATATATGAATGCGAATATAATATATCAATAATTTTGCTTCATAATCGGTATAATCCACTTAAGTAGCAAATATAAGGCAATTATTTTTACATAATGACCGCTAAGGATTTATCCATAAATTAAAATTATTGCTTTCGGTTTGTATTTGCCCTTTTATATAATTTCTTATAGCCAACGACCAAGCTTTTATGTATAAATTTAAATTTTTTCCATATCTATAACAATGCATACTTCTTTTATAGCTAAGTTTTATAATTTCAATAAAAAAAGCTACCCCATTACCGGAGTAGCTTAAATATTATATATAAAGATAAAATTTTAGTTATCTTACCTTTTTCAAGTGGCAATATTACCCCTAATTATGCATTGTCAATATTGTTCATATGTAGAATCAATTCAACAACTTTTGCAGAGTATCCCATCTCATTATCGTACCACGACACAACCTTAACAAAGTTGTCATTTAGTCCTATACCAGCACCAGCATCAAAAAATGAGGTACATTTTTCGCCTAAATAATCGGTTGATACAACATCATCTTCGGTATATCCCAAAACGCCTTTCATTGCTCCTTCCGATGCTTCTTTCATAGCTTTGCAAATGGTTTCATACGATGCGCCTTTCTCTAAACGTACTGTTAAATCAACCACCGATACATTGGGAGTTGGCACACGAAATGCCATACCTGTAAGTTTTCCGTTTAACGAAGGAATAACTTTACCTACTGCTTTTGCTGCACCTGTTGATGATGGTATTATGTTTTGACCTGCTCCGCGGCCTCCGCGCCAGTCTTTCATTGATGGACCGTCAACAGTTTTTTGTGTGGCCGTTGTTGCGTGTATGGTTGTCATAAGACCCTCGGAAATGCCAAAATTATCGTGTAAAACTTTTGCAATTGGTGCAAGGCAGTTTGTGGTACACGATGCATTTGAAACAAAGTTCATCTCTTTTGAGTATTTTTCCTGATTAACACCCATAACAAACATTGGGGTGTCATCTTTTGAAGGAGCTGACATTACAACTTTTTTTGCTCCGGCATCAATGTGCCCTTGTGTCTTTTCCTTTGTAAGGAATAAACCTGTTGCCTCAACTATATATTCAGCACCTACTGCATCCCATTTTAGGTCGGCAGGGTTTTTCTCTGATGTTACACGTACTGTTTTCCCATTTACTAGCAACGAGCCATCTTTAACTTCAACAGTACCGTCAAACCTACCATGGGTTGAATCGTATTTTAACATGTAAGCCATATAATCAACATCAATAAGGTCGTTAATTCCAACTACCTCAATGTTGTCGTTTGCTGCAGCAACTCTAAAAACAAGACGACCAATACGACCAAATCCGTTAATTCCAATTTTAATTTTTGACATAATGAATAATTTTTAAATAAATAGTTTTATAATAATTTTTTAAATAAACAACATGTTTTTAAAAAGGTTTACAAATTTATGAATTAGCATATCAATAAACAAAAAAAGCCAGACAATTGTCTGGCTTTTTTTGTTCTATAGTAAATATTTACTTTTTAATAAATCGTGCTGCTCCACTATTATTTTGACTATTTATCTTAATTAGATAAACTCCCTGTTTTAAATCACCAAGGGCTATATCTACTTTATTTTCACCTTTTAACATATAACCCATATCAAATTTGCGTATAACCTGACCTGATAAATTAATAACCTCAAAAACAACATTTCCGCTGTTATATAAATTAACGCTAACCTTTGCATTGTTTTCTATCGGGTTTGGATAAATACTCAATGATAATTCTTCAGAATAAGAAGCATTACCTTCAGGTTTTTCATCATCAATACTTAAATATGTTCTGTTTTCAAAAAATCCATTACCATGTGTACCTACATAAATAACACCATTATTATTGCCACCATATGTTAGCTGTGTAATTTGAAAAACAGGTACAGGTCCCATGCCATCTTGCATTGGAGTCCAGTCAACATCTTGCGTGCTTGAAACTTGCTCAAATAAGTTTTCTGTCATAAAAACTCCCATATCAGTTCCCAATAAAACACGTTTTGAACCTTCTTCCTTCTCAAACAGTGCACAATATACCGGCATATGTGGCAGCTCACCTGTAATATTAGTAAAATTACTTAATGAACTACTTTCAGTTGCATAGGCTGCTTTAGTACATAAATAAACATATCTACTCTCGCTATAATTACCTAAAGTAACTATAATATTGTTAGCATTATTAGGGTCAACAGCTATACCTGTTACTGTTTGTCCCCCTGAATTACCAATTTTTGTTAGTTCAGTAATAATATTTGTTCCAAAAATATAATCAGCTTCGTCAAAAGTTCGTACCATATTTAAATTTGATAGGCGATATATATCTTGATCACTTGTTGAGAAAAAAAGATGATCCCCATCGGTACTAAACCTCATTTGAGTAATTTCTTCATCATTTGAAAGTGTGTATGTTTTAGTAGCAAGCCACCAATCTCTCGCAGCAAAACCGGTAGTATTCCAGTTAGCAGCTTTACGGGTTATCCAAAGGTTTCGTTTCATTCCAAGAGCAAATAATGCTCTATATGGGTCACGATAGTAAATTGTATCATCTATATTATACTCTTTATCAAGTGTAATAGTTATGGGTGCTTTATTTACATTATGACTTGGAAATACTACTGTTGTATCAGCCGGGTAATGCATTTTAGCTTCAAGCATTATCAATTCATCATTATCATTAAATTCATCATTATCAGTCTCCCAATAAGTAATAGGTGTAATAAATGCAGCTTCTCTTTTTTCTGACTCCCATGTTCCCGAACCCCAATTTTGGTATTTTGCTATATCAGGGCTATAAAAAGTATTCCAATCATAATAATCCTTATCATTGTTTCTCCATAAGCCTCCCCAATAAATTGTAGCATAAGCAATGTTTGGCATTATTTGCGACATAACAGCATGACCGCCATCACCGCCCAATACTTCTTTTGCATTGCTTTCTGTATTACCTTCTCCGGTTATTATTAATGATCCGTTATCTTGTGTACCTCCCAATAAGTTTCCACGTGAATTAACAGCTATCGAATAAAACTGGGTTACATTATAGTTTTTATTCATTGTACGAAACTGAAAAGGGATATTATCTTTATTTAAAAATCCACGGCTTACTCCACCATCACTTCCAATAAACATAGTTTGAGGCTCTTTGGGGTCAAAAATAATAGTATGCAAATCGGCATGTACATAATTTGGGTGTGTTACCCACAAATTCCATAAAGTAATCTGATCCCAAGCAAACAAATCTCCTGTTGTTACAGAATTACCTACCCACAAATCAATACCACCTATAAAAACCTCATCTTTGTTTATTGGGTTAACTGCAATACACAAATCATAACCACCTTGATCGCCAAGCGGTTGAAAAAGAGCAGAACCTCCATTACCTATTATTACCCAGTTATCGCCTCCATCGGTCGATTTATATATCTTACGAAGATATCCTGATTGGTTTGCTGCTATACAAAAAACATAATTTGGATCTTCTAACGAATAGGCAAACTCTAACCTTCCCACATCGGAACTTGTAATTAAATTACCTCCGTTTGATTCATCAGCACCTGAACGTTTTACAAACTCACTTGTACCGGCTTTTTGTACTAAACAATGATTTCTTATGCTTACTATTACTGAACCGTCTGTTGCTATTTTAACATCACTTGCAAATGCATTATCATATATACTGCTTTCCATTGGTGCTTGTCCCCATGTTTCACCACCATCATTGGTTACTTTTAAACCTTTGCGGGTAGCAGCATATATTAAATTTGGGTTTGTTGGGTCGGCTGCCATTTTATTAACCGCCGAAAAGGTGTTTTTATCATCACTGGTTGCCCATGTTGATTCCAACATACTAAATGTTTGCCCATTATTACTTGATTTCCAAATACCGGCTCCCATAATCATGGGTGTGGAACCATTTGTTCCGTGATTCCAACTAAAAGCCTCACCCGTGCCAAAATATATATCGCCATTGGCAGCTTGGCAAATTGAAACTATGGCCAAATTAGCAAAATCCTCGGTATTAGCCCCTTCGTATTCAACCTTTTCCCAGTATTGCCCTGCGGTTGTAGATTTCCATAACCCACCTGCAACTCCACCTGCAAACATAAGGTTTGAATTGTCCTTGTCAATTAACAAAGCACGTGTACGTCCGCCAATATTATCTGGACCTCGTGAAATCCATTCAGATCCGCCACTTTTTCTTGATTTTAAAATTTTTAACTGCTTTTGTGCAGCTATTACATCTTCAACATCAATTGTACCTGTTTCTTGATTTGCTCTAATACTCATTAAGTACTCAAAAGCACCTTGTGCCGACTTTGAATTACTCGATTGTTCTCCCCTTGGGGTGTATTTTCTAACCTCATTATTGTTTGAAGGCATAAAAAACAAAAAACCTATTGCTAATACAATAACAATGTTTAAGTATAAGTAACTATGTTTCATAATATTATAATTTCAATTCTTTTTTATATTCTTTTATATTTAAGGCAAGCAAGATAAACAAATTTATAATAAAAATAAAAGTATTGTACTTAGCAAAAGTTAAGAATAAAACCTATTTAGCAGCATAAAAAAAATAATGCAATAATTAGTTTATTTGTTTTTTTTCAACTGCCCTAGGATTTATTACTTTACCAAACCTATAACTTACAAATATTGCAAGGTAATAAAACTGATTTTTATCGTTTGCCATAATTTCAATTTTTTTCGGAAAAATATCAAATATTACACCACCTTCCAAGGCATTAATCAGCATATCTTTCTTACTAAACTCAAAACTTCCACCAAATTTCACAAATGCTCCCGGCACAATTGTCAATTCATCAAATCCTTTAAAAAAGGATGCCCCACCATAAATTATTTGTGATGAATGGGGAGTTGCATCAAATTTTTCTAATTTTAAAGGAGATACCTTAGTAACATAATACACCGGTTTTAATAAACCTAATAAAACACCAACATCATAAAAACACCTAACTTCTAATCCTCCCTTATCTTTTTTATCGTACAATTTTATTAAATGACCATAGCCAAATCTAAAATTATAAAAAACATTTCTTTTGCCATAAACAAATCGTCGGAAATCGGGCTGGTAGGGATTGCTTATTTTAAGCTCTTTAGCATCTTTAATAATAACCAATTCAACAGAATATAACCTTTTTCGGTAAATATTAATCATTTTACCATAGGTAAAACCACCACCCCAACCGTTACTGTTAAGGGTTAAATGGTATGATCTTTCATTACGGATAAGTGCTTTTTGCTCATCATTAATATCGCCTTGCCCATATATTGATGATAAAGGTATAATAAAAAACAGTGTAAATATTATTACATACCTCATAAATAAACCTCATATTTTAGGTGAGGGTGTTAAAACAACAATATATTGAAATTATGCTGCCTGCTCAACTTCAATATTATTTGTATCTGAATAGGCAGGGCAATCTGCAGTTTTGCATGAACTTAATAAAGCAATACCAAAAGCTGCAACAATCATTAGTACAAGAATCTTTTTCATCTAAACTATCTTTATATTAATTAAAATTTATTCTTTTTGCACTCAACAAACTATAAAAGTAAAATAATTGATTTAATAATCTAATTTATTTTCCAATCTCTTGCAATAAAATTTTATCAAAGCTCTCATTTCCCTTCTTAAACCTAACAAATGTAGCTTTAATTTTGTTTTTATCATTGAACCATATTTTTAGCTTTTGCTCATCCATTTTATAAGCTATTTGCACAGCCCGCTTGCGACAAATGGTTATTAAAGTTTTTTCATATTTATCTGATTTCTTTTTACTTATGTTAACCCGCGAAATATATTCAAGCGATTTATCAAGTTTGTTTAGATTATAATTAACAATTGAAATATTTATTAATGCATCGTTATAACGGGGCGAAATATTTAGGGCTTTTTTATAGTATTCTAATGCTTTCAGTTTGTTGCCCGTTAAATCATAACTTGTAGCAAGGTTGTTTAACACCTGAACATGGTACGGATGAAGTTTATATGCTTTTTCAAATTCAATTTTTGCCTCTTCAATCTTATCAACTGAATGCAGTGCCGATGCTTTATAATAGGGTATAGGCGTTGTAAAAGGGTCTAAAGTATAATAACTGCCTTCAAGCGAACGGGCTGCCCTAAATAATAATGGATAGTTCTTTTTTATTGTTCCGTAACGTAAAACGCGTGAGGTTTTATCACCCTCTACCATATCGGTTGCCAGCTTAATATTAAATATCGATAAGCCCACAATAAGTAGTAATAATATTGCTGATGCTACTTTAACAGTTTTAGTTTTTTTGTTTGAAACGGCACTTTTGTTAAAGCTTAATACTAAAGCAAATAACAGTAAATAAACCATATTATGAGAAATACGCTCTCTTGGGAATGACACAAACAAAATTAGCATAAAACCTATTAAAACAGAAAATGCCAACCCATTAAATATCATTGTTTTGGCATTAGTGCTTTTGTAAAAATTCCTAAATGCCATAACCAAAACACCTATATATATAAACAGATATAAAAGCAGTCCTAAAAAGCCTACTTCTCCCAAAATCCAAAGAAAATCGTTATGTGTTCTTTGAAAATGCTTTATCCCATTTCTAATATCATATTCAAAACCATCAATGCCATATTTTGCATATTCAATCCTCCATTGACCCGGACCTACACCTAAAATAGGGTTTTCGCGCGCCATTTGAATAGTATTTGCCCATACCAATGTACGTGTTTGAGCCGACGATGGGTTGTCTGTATCATAAATACTATTTAAACAAAGCTCAGGGCTTAACACTTGTTGAACTTTATCAATTACAACTTTTACTACCTTAATTTCTGTTTTTTGAATAATAAATAAACCAATTAAAACAGCAAGAACAGGTATTATTAAAACACCTACTTTACCCCACATTGGCAAAAACCTGCCTTGCTGTTTTGGCATTTTTTTAAACAAATAAATATATGCCAATAAAACAGCAACTAAAAATGCTAATGCAAATGCTCCCCACGATGCCTTTGATGCTAGTATAAGTATAAAAAATAAACTAACTGCCAATACAATAATTGAGATTATGCGCCAAACTTTTTTATAACAAATTGACCCATACGTACTAAATGCCAAACTTAAAAATAACAAAGATGCAAATGGATTAATACTTGCCAATGTTGACATAACATGCTCAATAGCTTGCCTAAACCAATAGCCATAATCACCTGTTGCCGATTTGAATTTTGTGAAATCGGCATCAAAAAGCTGGACAACTCCAATAACCAAGAACACTAATGTCATTAAAATAATCGATTTTATTAAGCCACCCCTGCCGTTTTCGTTGTTTTTTATTATTTGATAGAAATAAAAAAATGTTATTAGAAAAGAGAATTCCTTAAACGTTTTAAATATTGCCTCAGCCATATTTATGGCACTAAACGATGAAATAACATTTATAAGTATAAATAGAGCTCCCGCTCCAAAAATCAGCTTGTCGATGCGTGAAAAATAAAACAAAAATCTCCCTCTTAACACTTTTATTCCAATAAACAATGTTACTGATAATATCCAAATGCTTAATGCTAAATACCGAGAGTACAAAACAGGGTCGAGCAGTTTTTTTGAGAATACAATTGGCAGAATTACTATAAACAAACCCGTAATAATCCATTCAATACCTTCGAAATATTTTTTAATCAATTGCTTCATTAACTTAACAAGTTTTATTATTTATTTCAATATCATGCAAAGTAAAATTATTATTATATTATTCGTAACTTATTATATAGTTTTTTTTTAAACTTATACCATATACATTTGTAGAAAAAAAATTATGGATACAATATTTAATCATCGTTCAATACGCAAATATAAAAACAATAGTATTGAACAAAAAGTATTAGAAAAGATTTTACTTGCAGGTACACGGGCATCAAACACCGGCAATATGCAGGTTTACAGTATGGTAGTAACCCAAAATAAAAATATAAGGAAACAACTTTGGGAGGTGCATTTTAAACAAAATATGGTTTTAGAGGCACCTGTGCATATTACTTTTTGTGCTGACATTAACCGTTTTGAAAAATGGTGCAAGCAGCGCAATGCAAAACCCGGTTACAACAACTTCCTTTGGTTGTATAATGCCACCATTGATGCTGTTTTGGCCAGCCAAAATGTTAGTATTGAAGCTGAAAAGCATGGTTTGGGAATATGCTACCTTGGTACAACAACCTACATGGCCGATAAAATTATAGATATTTTAAACTTGCCAAAAGGCGTTATACCTGTTACATCAATTGTTTTGGGTTACCCCGATGAAACACCTGAGCTAACCGACCGTTTACCACTTGAGGGTGTTGTACATTACGAAAAATACAACGATTATTCTGCCAAGGATATTGATAGAATTTTTAATGAAAAAGAGAATCTACAATTAACAAAAGAGTTGATTGAAGAGAACCAGACCGAAAACTTAGCTCAAATATTTACAGATAAGCGATATAAAAAAGATGATAACATCCATTTTTCAAAAATCTTTTTAGAGACATTGAAAAATCAGGGTTTTATGAATCATTAAAATAGTGAAAAAAAAACTACTTAAATACCAAATTTTGGTTGTTTTTGGGCTTGTTTTTGGGTTAACCTTTTCATTAAGCTCTCAAACATCCAAAAATTTGGTTTACTATTTTAATGATGCCCCACCTTTATTTAAACTCCACATTCCTAAGGCATTTATACATAATACCAAACTTGATTCAATAATATTAGATATAAAAAAAACGTACTCAAATAATGGGTACTTAAGCTTTTCAATCGACTCAATATTAAAAAACAACAGCACCTGTACACTTTATATACATTCGGGACATAAATTCAAACTTAAGCAAACAATAGTTAACCCCGATGAATTTGGCATGTTTGGCAAAAAATATATTTATAACCCTACACTTACCCCACAAATTATTGAGCAAACTAATTTAAAAACCCTAACAAACATTCAAAATAAGGGATTTGCGTATGCTGTTATTAACAAGGAATATACCTTTAACAAAAATTTGGTTACAATAATATATAAAGCCACGCCAAATAAGTTGGTAAGTTTTGATACAATAAAAACAATACCACCCAATATAATTTCATACAATTATTTATCGAAAAAAACCGGTATTGAAGCCGGCAAACCTTACAATACAACAGCAATAAAAAATATTAAGCGTAATATTAACCAAAGCCGGCTGTTTAAATATGATACTACATATATGCATATGTTTGAAACACAAACTCAAATAACCATAAAACTTAAAAAAATAAGCCGTAATAGTTTTAGTGGGTTTGTTGGTATGCAAACAAATGATGAAAAAAAAATGGAATTTACCGGAAATGCTTCCATAGCCTTGGCAAATGCTTTAAAAAAAGGCGAAACCATTCAAATAGAGTGGCAAAAACCGGGTAACCTGTCACAGCAACTCGAAACAAATTTTACAATTCCTTATATTTTTAATATGCCGGTGGGAGTTTTGTTTTATGGTAATTTTGATAAGCAAGACTCCTCGTTTACAAATACGCATATTGAAACAGGTTTGCTAATACCAACAGTAAATTTTGGAGAGCTTTCAGCAAACGTAAAATGGTTAACCTCATCAGTTAATAAAAATGAAGTATCAAACTTAAACTCAACAAAAAGCATATTGTATGGATTAGGTTACCAATATTCGGTTTTTGATAACCCATATTTGCCTAAGCATGGGTTTTTAATAAACACAAATTTTTATGTCGGCAATAATACTATTATTAATACGGGCAAAACCAATTCACAAAACCTGCTTTTTGAATGGGTTGGTAAGGTTGAGTTTGCTTTTTCACTGCCTTATGGCTCAGTTTTCATCCATAATCAATGGGCATTAATGAAAAATGATTCGTTAAAAACAAATAATTTGTACCGCATTGGAGGCATAAAAACTATACGTGGGTTTAATGAAAAATCTATCTATTCAAAAAACTACAATTACACCAATACCGAATACCGCTTGTATTTAAACTCCGAATCGTATATGTATTTATTATATGATGCAGGTTTTTTTTACGAACCTGATAATCAACAATACAATAATATTTTTTGCCAATCAATTGGGGCAGGTTTAAGTGTAAACACACAAGCAGGAATACTATCTATAATTTTTGCAGTTGGAAAAAAGGGTACTGACCCGTTTTTAATTAATAAAGGTAAAATACATATAGGTTATATCAACCGTTTCTAAGGGCTTGCTCATAAATAAGTCCGAGGATTTAGGAATAATATTTTGTGCATAGGCAAAGCAAAAAACACAATCATAGCAGGGATATGATGAGTATTTTTAATGAAGCATATGTGCAAAAGATATTTATAAAAACCGGAAGTTATTTTTGAGCAAGCCCTAAGACAAGAATAACGTAGAACTTTAGCTCATGAACACATATAAAAATAATATATATGTGAATAATTTGGCGTTTTCTTGCAAAGACTATAATATGTAGTGTAAACTAAAAAATTAGGCTTATGATTTATAGTTTTGCCAATAAATAAGTATATTCGTAGCATATTGAACATAGTAGTTTTTATGATTAACCTTGCACTAAGGTCTAGGTTAAACTATCTGATGTTAATAGAATATATCTTATTAAGTGAATTAAAAGTAACATGAAATGAAGACCCGTTTTACAATAACACAAAAACTGATAGTTGGATTTGGAGTTTTATTATTTGCAACTTTGTTGAATGGTTTATTTATATATTCCTCATTAAATCAAAATCAAGAGTTAAATAATAAGGTTATAACTATTTATAATCCCTCGTCGGCAAAATTGCAAGAATTGTTGTCGTTGGTTAACAGCTCGCAAATGCTTGTTAAAAACTGGGTTTTTATTGACAAACAACCCGATACCCCCGATAAGAAAAAACTGGCAAACATTCATAATATAGATTTCCCTTTACTAATAGATGATATTAACAATGTATCTCTACAATGGGACTCTATTTCAAAGCATACTATCGATTCGTTACTATTAGTTATTGAAAACCAACTTTTCAAGTCTCACCGAACCATAATGAACAAACTAAACTCATTTGAAAGCTACGACGATTTTATGGTAATTGTTGAGGTTAACCCCATGGTAGAAGTCGGTGGTGAAGTAATAACTACCACTAAAAATTTAATCTCTGCAATTACTGAATTAAAAGAAAAAATTGATTACGAATCTGAAGCTGCAAATAACGAGATGAGCATATCTTTTGTGCGCTTTGAAAATATTATTCTTGCATTAATAATTATTATATCGCTTTTTGTACTGGTAGTAGGTTTTTTAACCACACGCAGTATTATTACACCAATAAAAAAGCTTAAAGAGTTTCTTTTAACCATGACAAAAGGAATTTTGCCAAAAGAAAAACTGATTACCAATAACGATGAAATTGGAGATATGGGTGATGCTCTTAATTTATATAATGATAATATGCGTAAAACATCAACCTTTGCCGTTGAAATTGGCAAAGGTAAGTATGATTCAAAATTTGAGGCATTAAGCGAAGATGATGTTTTAGGAAATGCCCTGTTTGACATGAGGCAGAACTTGAAAAAAGCTAAAGATGAAAATACAAAAAGAACTGAAGAAGACAATGTAAGAAATTGGGTTACAACAGGGTTGGCTGATTTTGGCGACATATTGCGACAAAATAGCGACAACATGAACAAGCTTGCCAAAAGTGTTATGACCAAACTAATTGATTATTTAAAAGCCAACCAAGGAGCAATGTACATTTTGAATGAAATGGACGAGCAGGATAAATTTTATGAAATGAAATCGGCAATAGCCTATGGCCGCGATAAATTTTTAAAGAAAAACTATGAATTAAAAGAAGGTTTGGTAGGTCGTTGTGCTTTTGAAAAACTGCCTGTTTATTTGAAAGAGATACCCAAAAATTATATAAAAATTGTATCGGGTTTAGGTACTGCCGAACCGGGATTCCTATTATTGGTGCCCCTTATTATTAACGAAAATGTACTTGGTGTAATTGAAATAGCTTCATTTAATGCTATACCTCAATATCAAATTGATTTTATATCAAACCTTGGTGAGAATATTGCATCAACAGTATCAAATGTGCGCATAAACGAACAGACAAAACACCTATTAGAGGAATCGAAAATGCGCGGCGACGAACTTTCGGCACAAGAAGAAGAGTTGCGACAAAATATGGAAGAGCTGCAGGCCACACAAGAAGAAGCTGCCCGTAGGGAGACAGAAATGATAAATACTATTGATGCAATAAACAATACCCTTGGTACTATTGAGATAGATAAGCATGGCAATATTACATCAATAAACGATAATTATTTGAGTAGAATTAATATGGAAGCCGGAAACCTTGTGGGAAAATCATACCAAGAGACTTTTGCCGGCAGTAATACATTACAAAACGAATTTATTGATATTTGGTCAAACCTTCATTTAGGCAATAGTGGAACTTTAATTACAAACTACATAACTCCCGAAGCCGAACTTTGGTTTAAACACACTTTTACACCTTTTAAAGATAAATCGGGCGAATTAAGAAAAGTTATTGATTTAATTATTGATATAACTGATCAAAAAATATTGGAAAAAGAGCTTGAAGAATCGAAGTTAAATATATAAACACTTAG
>CBDUWQ010000065.1:0-17814 GCA_965370965.1 uncultured Bacteroidales bacterium | reverse complement strand
ACCCATAACAATGGTAACACATGGAGCGTATTAACCGACGAAAACAGTGTACTGGGAGTAAGCGATATTGTTATACCATCAGATTATGCAACTTCTCAAACAATTTATATAGCCACTGGAGATAGGGATGCCTGGGACAATAGGAGTATTGGGATTTTAAAAACAACCGACAATGGTGTTACATGGGAAACAACTGATATGGCTTTTACTGTTCAACAAAATGCAATGGTTACACGCTTGTTGCTTGACCCAAATAATGATAACATTATTATTGCTGCCACCAGCAATGGTGTTTATAAAACCATTGATGGGGGAACCACATGGAATAATCAACTAACCTCAACTTCATTTATTGATATGGAATATAAACCGGGCGACTTTAATACCCTTTATGGGTCAACAAAAAACGGTGATATTTACGTTTCAAACAATAGTGGTGATACATGGAATTCTGTAATATCGGCACCTAACAGAGTTGAGTTAGCTGTAACTCCTGCTAATAGCTCATTTGTATATGCTATTGCAGCTGCTTCAAATAACGGTTTACACGCAATATATAAATCTGAAAATAGTGGAGAAACCTTTACAACTGTATTTTTAGGTAGCGAAAAAAACTTGTTAGGATGGAGTGCTGATGGTTCCGGTTCGGGTGGTCAAGGATGGTATGATTTATCTATTGCTGCTTCTCCAAATAATGAAAATATTGTGGTTGTTGGTGGTGTTAATTCATGGCGGTCAACCGACAGTGGCGATTCATTTGAATGCATAAACCACTGGTGGGGCGATGGTGTTCCTGCAGTACATGCCGATAAGCATATGCTGGATTACAGAAACAACGGCGACCTTTTTGAATGTAACGATGGAGGTGTTTATCTATCCGGCAATAATGGAACATCATGGCAAGACAAAACCAATGGTATTGTTATCAGCCAAATGTATAAATTAGGCGTATCGCAACAAACAGATAACGAAGTAATTACAGGCTTGCAAGATAATGGTTCAAAACTATATACCCAAAATGTATGGGTGGATGTTATGGGTGGCGACGGCATGGAGTGTTTAATTGATTATACCAATGATAATATACAGTATGGTTCTGTATATTATGGTAGTATTAGACGTACATTAGACCACTGGAACAACAGTACAGATATTAAGCCGGGGAGTGCAGGTAATGGTGCGTGGGTTACACCATATATTATTGACCCTGTTGACCATAACACTATTTATGCTGGTTATTCCAATGTTTGGAAATCAACAAATAAGGGTAATAGCTGGACAAAAATTTCAACCATTGATGTATCAAGCAAAATTAGGGCAATGGCTATTGCTCCTTCTGATAACAATGTATTATATGCCAGTGGAAGTTATTCGTTGTATAAAACAGTAAATGGCGGCGATGATTGGGAAAGCATATCAAGTGGATTACCCGGCAACTTTATAACTTATATTGCTGTTAAAAACAACGACCCTAATACCCTTTGGGTTACATTAGGACAGTTTGATGATAATAGTGTTTATGAATCGACAGATGGTGGTTTAACATGGGATAATATTTCGGGTGGATTACCTGAAATACCCGCAAACAGCATAGTTCAAGATAAAAACTATAGTGATAAAGTTTTACTTTATGTTGGAACTGAAGCCGGTGTATTTTTTAAAGATGGCGATAATTCATGGGAGTTTTATAATAGCGGAATGCCCAGCGTAAAAATTGGCGAACTTGAAATTTATTATAATAATGATATCAGCAAGTGTAAACTACGTGCTGCCACTTATGGACGCGGTTTATGGGAAACAACATTGGCAAAGCCTGAGGTTCCAACAGTAAACACAATTGCTATTGACTCTGTTTTAAGTACTTCAGTATATGCATCTGCAAAAATTGAATCATCAGCAGGTTTTAACGTGCTTGAAAATGGTTTTATTTACAGCAAATCATCAAATGTTGAGATAGGCAATTATGGTGTAACAAAAGTTGTTGCTCAACCGGCTAATAATGAAGGCGGTTATGGAATTAAAATTACCAGATTAGATGCTTCATCGTACTACTTTATAAAAGCATATGCCAGTACCGAAGCCGGTACAGGTTATAGTAGTGAGATTAGTTTTGCCACTGACTGCGATGGTTCAATTGCATTTATGCCATTTGCACAGGAGTTTAATTCAGATACAATGCCTGTATGTTGGGATAACATTGACAATTTAGGAAATGATATGGCATGGCAGTTTACTAATGAAGCATCGGTTGAGTTTGCTTCAACAACAAGCGAAAATGGATTTGCAATTATTAACAGCGAGCATTATGGTACCGGCAACACTCAAGATGCCGATTTATTAACCCCCTTATTCGATTTTAGTAATATAACCACTGTTAATTTATCGTTTGAGCATTATTTTAAATATGCCACCGGTGCAAAAGCAAGCTTGCTGTATAGTACTGATAATGGTGCTACTTGGCCAGCTATTCAAGAATGGGGAGATACAGTAGGAACTTCAGATGCAGCTGCTTTTTTTGTAAAAGATATTTCAACGCAAGTTGCAGGCAAGGGAAATGTGCAGTTTAAATGGAATTTTACCGGAAGCAATAGTGGCTATTGGTGTATTGATGATGTTTATATTGATTCAATGTTTACTGTTTTATTCTCTGTTACCCACAATGATGACCAGCTTGCTTCAAATGCAATTGTTGAATTAGGCAATACCGAACTAACAACAAATTTTTCAGGTCAAACACTTTTTAAATCTGTATCAAGCACCACTTTTGATTATACCGTAAGTACCGATAACTATGTTAGTGTAGATGGAAGTGTTACTGTTGATTCAAACAAACAGATAGATGTGGTTTTGTCTGTTTCAACCGATGCTACCCTTAGCGACCTGCAAATTGACGGTACAACAATAGATGGTTTTAACTCTGATGTGTTTATTTATTATGTTACTCTTCCAAATAATACTAACGAAATGCCAACAGTATCGGCAACAGTCAACCAAGCTGACGCAACAGTAGATATTACACAGGCATCGTTAACCAGCTTAGTGGCAAAAATTGAAGTAACAGCTGAAGATAATGATACAGAGCTTAACTATTTTGTATATTTTACTATTGAACCGGATCCGTCATATACTGTTACCTTTAACATTTCGGACAATATTGATAATGTAGTTGGTGATGCTTTGGTTAGCTTTATGAATATTAACAGAACTACCAATGAGGATGGTATTGCTATATTTAATAGAATACTAACTGTAAATGATGAGCCATATACAGTAACAAAAGATAGCTATATTAGCCGTGAAGGAACAGTAAATGTTATTGACCAAGATGTTTCTGTTGATGTTATTCTTATTTTTGTTGGTATTAATGATAATAGCGATTTAGATATTACACTTTTCCCAAATCCAACCAAACGGATACTTCATTTATCAATTGCCAAACAGGTATCGCCGGTTTATTTAACTTTGGTTGATATTAATGGAAAAATTGTAATAGAAAAAGAAATATCAAATAACACAGCTGTTATTGATTTAAATGATAATCCGAAAGGAATATATTTTGTTAATTTAATAATAAACAACAAACTATATACTAAAAAAATAGTATTAGAGTAACCTAATACCTTAAAGCAAAATATTAAGGGCTGTTTAAAAAGAAAATTATTGATATTAATTGATGATTGGCTTTTTGAACAGCCCTTTTTATCTGTTTTTTTATATATGAATAAAATAACAGCCTATTGTTAATACCACCATTTTACTTTAACTTCGCTTATCGTTTAATTTAACCTCTTTATAAAATGATGGGCAATACTGAAACCCCCGGATTTCCACTTCAAAAAGTAAATCTAATGCCTCAAGAAGAGATGTTGGAAATTAAAAACAAGAAAAAAAACCTTAGAATAGCAATTGCAAAAGAGTGGGCAAATGATGAAAATCGAGTTGCATTGGCTCCACATGCTGTTGAATTATTGGTAAACAGTGGTCATGATGTAATTGTTGAAAAAGGAGCAGGAAAAGAGTCAAATTTTGACGATTTAATGTATAGCGAAGCTGGAGGTTTAATTGTTGAAAACAGAAAAGAGATATATAGTAGTGATATTATAATTAAAGTTGCCCCTTTAAGCAATGAGGAGGTTGATCTTTTACGTGGCAAACAGGTTGTTATCAGTTATTTTCAAATTGCAACCCAAACAAAAGGTTATGTTCAAAAATTATTGCGAAAAAAAATAACAGCAGTTGGCTATGAATACCTGATGGATAAAAAAGAGAACACCTTTCCGGTTGTACAGAGTATGAATGAGATTACAGGAACAACATCAATACTTATTGCAGCCGAATATTTAAGCAATGTTAATAATGGCAAAGGCGAAATGCTGGGAGGCATAAGCGGCATAAGTCCTACCGATATTGTTATTTTGGGTGCCGGAACTGCCGGCGAATTTGCCGCACGTACCGCTATAGGCTTAGGTGCAAGCGTTAGGGTTTTTGATTGTTCGGTAAACAAACTAAGAGAGCTGCAACAAAGGCTGGGGGCACGTATATTTACTTCAGTTTTACAGCCAAGGGTAATATTTAAAGCACTGCGTACTGCCGATGTTGCTATTGGAGCCATACCGTTAGATAGAGACATTCAAACCTTTATGGTTAGTGAGGATGCAGTAAAACAGATGAAACCTTATTCGGTTATTATTGATTTAAGTATTGACCATGGCGGATGTTTTGAGACTTCAAAAATAACCAGTTTTAAAAAGCCTGTTTATCAAATACATAATGTAGTGCATTATTGTGTGCCCAATATTCCATCGCGGGTTGCCCGAACAGCATCATATGCATTAAGCAATTTATTAGGGCATATAATTCTTGAATTGGGAGAATCGGGCGGAATTAATCAATTAATAAAATACCACACAGGAGTAAGGTCGGGCATATATATTTATAATGGGGTACTAACAAAAGAGAATATAGGTAATAGGTTTGGGCTCCCTTTTCAGGATATAAACTTGCTTACAGTAGCCTTTTAATCAATGAGGCTATTATTTCAGAGCCTCGAATATTGGGAAACGATAGCAAACTGAAATAAAAATCTCATCGCTCAATTCCCCTACCCTTGAGTCGAAAATATATTTTCCATTTGATACCTCGATAGCTTACTCTAGGGTTATACCAGTAATTTTGATTTTAAAATGGTATAATTTATTTATCGGACGTTTTGCATCACAATTGGTATTATTCATTAGTTTTCAAACTTTTTTTGGATATTGTTGTTCTATAAAAGTATTTTATAAAAAGAGGATGTTTTTCTCCTCTCTTTAATAATAAAAATGAAATTATGGATAAAAGCAAAAGAAGCTACTCAAATGAGGATATTACTGTACATTGGAATCCTGGCGAGTGTGTGCATGCAGGAACTTGTTTCAGAGAACTAAGAAAAGTTTTTGACCCATCGCGCAGACCATGGATAGATTTATTGCAAGGTGAAACTGATGCTATTATTGACATTGTTGATAGATGCCCAACCGATGCATTAACATATAATAGGAAAACGACATTTAGTAATAATGATGAAAAAACCTTGGCACCAACTTTACCTACCGAAAAAGTAAACTTAAGTATAATGCGCAATGGTCCTATTTTGGCCGAGGGGCAATTTACTATTATAAAAGCAGATGGCAGAGAGATAGAGATTAATAGCATCACATCGTTTTGCCGATGCGGGATGAGCAAAAATATGCCATTTTGCGATGGAACCCACAATAAAAAAGGCTTTTTTCCTGATGAACCAAACTATTAATTATGAAAAATAAAATTATAGCAAAAACAAATGGCCCGTTAATACTTGAAGGAGATTTTCGGATTAAAGGGGTAGATGGAAATATTTTATCATCATCAAAAAAAGTGTATTTGTGCAGCTGCGGAAAATCGAGCAACAAACCATTTTGTGATGGGGCACATAAATAATAGTGATTTTATAACAATTTAACCTGCATACAACAAAGGCATGCAGGAGTTATACCAAATTAGATAGATTTTTCGATGAATAATCAGGATAGGGAATGAATTAATAAGGTAACAGACCTTCATAAATAATTAAAAAAAAGCTGTTTTAATAACAGAGATTCATCTCTATTTTAAAACAGCCCCTTTTCAAATATCATTATTCTTATTAGCTATTTATCCTCATTTTATAAAAACTTCTATAAACAAAATATAGGGCAACAATTAAAAATGCAATTCCCACGTAAGGTGCAATATCCCTAAACTGGTGCGAAATAGAAATCTCCATTGCCAACAAACCAAACAGTGTGGTAAATTTAATTACTGGGTTTAGTGCAACCGATGATGTGTCTTTATATGGGTCGCCAACAGTATCGCCTACAATAGCGGCATCATGTAAAGGAGTACCTTTTTCTTGCATGTCAACCTCAATAACTTTTTTGGCGTTATCCCACGAGCCGCCAGCATTTGCCATAAATATTGCTTGATAAAGACCAAAAAATGCAATTGACAACAGATAACTGATAAAGAGTGAAACCGGGGCATTATTTACAATGCCTTCGCTCTGTTGAGGTGAGGAGATAAATGCAAATGCCAAAGCAAAAGAGAAAATAGCGATAAAAATATTCCACATCCCTTTTTGTGCATATAAAGTACAAATTTTTACCACCTCTCTCGATTTTTCCATATCGGCTTTTCTTGGAGCATCGGGGTCAAGGTTAATATTATTTTTTATATACTCAACGGCACGAGCGGCACCTGTTGTAACTGCTTGAATTGAAGCACCCGTAAACCAATAAATAACAGCACCACCCAATAAAAATCCTAAAATTGTGTATGGGTTAAGCAAATTAAGCACCTCGGCAGGGTCAATACCCAATGTATGCTTAATAACCAATATCAATGAAAATATCATGGTTGTAGCCCCAACAACTGCGGTGCCAATTAAAACAGGTTTAGCTGTTGCCTTAAAAGTATTTCCGGCACCATCATTTGCTTCTAAATAGTATTTTGATTTTTCAAAATCGGGCGTAAAGCCAAAATCTTTTTCAATTTCAGCAATCTTTTGTTCACGGTCTTCCTCAATTAATGAAAGCTCGTAAATTGACTGCGCATTATCGGTTACCGGTCCGTAACTGTCAACAGCAATTGTAACCGGGCCCATGCCTAGCATACCAAAAGCAACCAGTCCAAAAGCAAAAATTGATGGGTATATCATTAAATCATCGAGCCCGTAGGTACTGGCTAAATATGCGATAAACATTAATACAAAAAACACCATCCCCTGCCAAAATGCACTGAAGTTACCAGCCACAAGCCCCGATAAAATATTAAGGGAGGCTCCGCCCTGTTTTGAGGCTTCAACAACTTCTTTAACGTGTGCTGATTTTGGACTGGTAAAAAGTTTGGTAAATTCAGGTATTATTGCTGCACCAAGAGTTCCGGCACTAATTATTACCGATAGTGTTATCCATAAATTATTGGGCATATCACGAATTGTGAGGTAACTTACAATAAACGTTACAATTATTGAAAAAATAGATGTTATCCACACTAACGATGTAAGTGGTTTTTCAAAATCCATATCGTCAACATCACTATATTTTGCTTTTGTAAGTGCACCATTTATCCAGTATGAAACTACCGATGTAATAATCATTAAAATGCGCATTACAAATATCCATGTTAGCAGTTGAACCTGAAATTCGACACCTGTTACTGCCAATAAAATAAACGAAATTAGTGCAACGCCTGTTACTCCGTATGTTTCAAAACCATCGGCTGTTGGGCCTACACTGTCGCCGGCATTATCGCCAACACAGTCGGCAATTGTTCCGGGGTTGCGTGGGTCGTCTTCACCAATTTTAAAAATTACCTTCATAAGGTCAGAGCCTATATCGGCAATTTTGGTAAAAATACCACCTGCAATTCTAAGCACCGATGCTCCCAACGACTCACCAATTGCAAAGCCTATAAAACTTGCACCTGCATATTCGCCCGGCACAAAAAGCAAAATAATAAGCATCATTATTAGCTCTAACGATATTAGAACAACGCCAATACTCATTCCTGCATTTAACGGTATATTTGATAATTTAATTGGCTTTTTTTCAAGCGATGCAAATGCCATACGCGAATTGGCAAGGGTATTCATTCTAATTCCAAACCATGCAACGCTGTACGAACCTAAAATACCTATTATGGTCCATCCTATAATTATTGATACTCCTTTAAGCCCAAAGTTAGCCTCTGATAAAAAGCCAAAATAAAAAGCCACAGCTGTGCCAATAAAAATAAATAGTATAGCAAGA
The DNA here is from genome assembly GCA_965370965.1 of uncultured Bacteroidales bacterium. Taxonomy (GTDB): domain Bacteria; phylum Bacteroidota; class Bacteroidia; order Bacteroidales; family SZUA-534; genus GH45. Next base: position 9,508 of record CBDUWQ010000065.1, on the reverse strand, counting down.
AATTTTCCCTGTTGGATTAAGTATGTTTTGCCGGTTTCATAAATTACATGGGCAACATCAAGCATCGACTCATGTGCCCTTAGTTTTTTTACTTTCATAAATTGCATAAGTCCAAAGGCAAATCCCGCAAGGGTAATAATAAAGCCCCAATATAAAATTGAGCTTTCTTTTATGCCTGCCGGAATAACCAAATCGGCTTCACTGGCTTTGGTAATAAAAGGTAGTAGAGCGGTTAGCCCCAAAAGCAAAAATTTTTTCTTCATAATAATCTTAGTTTTAGGTTTAAATTTGAAACAAAAATATATGTTGAACCTTTTAAAAAAAACAATCTGCTAAACATCAGTTTTTTTATATGCTTATTGTTGTTATGTTTGTAATGGGCGAATATGTTTTTGTTCAGCACCATTTACCGTTATTATTTCTAATTATTTAAAACTTTTAGCTCTGCAATAATCTACAAAACCCTTTTGTTTCTATAGTTTTCTGCTTGTTTGTATTACTGTTTTGATAAATATAGCAAATTATTTTTTGCGCTTTACATTATTAGCTTCTAACAAAAATAGTCCAAATCTGTTTTTAATTCATGCTTATTTGTGCTGTACAATATATTTTGAGTTGTTTGTTTTTTTTTATGACCCCGAAGGCACGAATACTTTCTTTTACTTTAATCGCCACGAATGTACAAATAATTTCCTTTTTTTTTTACTACGAAGGCACAAATAGGTTTTTTATAAGTACAGTAACAGCAACTAACATATTTTTTTTTTGTATATGTGGCTTATCAATTAAATATTTACTCGTGGCTTATTTTACAATACTATTCTCTTATAATTTAATTTTAATTCTCCAAAGTTTACAATTAATGCTAATTGGTTATGTGACACTTTCAGATAGTTTATTGACTGGGCAATAAATACATTTGTTATGCTTGTTACAGCTTTTATTTCTAAAATTATTTTATCAAATACCACAAAATCAGAATAAAATTTATGTGGTAGTATTACTTCTTTATAATTTACAACATATTCTTTTTCTCTTTCGTAGAAAATACCCGCTTTTTTAAATTCATATTCAATAGCATCTTTATAAACAATCTCTAAAAATCCGGCACCAAGATTATTATGTACATCCATACATATGCCAATAATTTTGTAACTATCTTCTTTGTAGATAATATTATTCATAACTCTGTTTTTTAATTCCACAAATAGTTTCTTTTCTTTTGCCACGAATGCACGAATAATATCCTTTTCTTTTACTGCGAATACACAAATAGTTTCTTTTCTTTTGCTGCGAATGCACGAATAATATCCTTTTCTTTTACTGCGAATGCACTAAGTAATATCCTTTTCTTTTGCTACGAATGCACGAATAATATCCTTTTCTTTTGCTACGAATGCACTAATAGTTTCTTTTTTTAGCCACAAATTTACCTAACTTCACTTTTAGACAAGTGTACGAATAGGTTTTTTATAAGTACAGTAACAGCAACTAACATTTTTTATTTTGTGTATTTGTGGTTTATCTTTAAAACTATTATTTGTGCATTCGTGCTTATCAATTAAATATTTATTCGTGTTTTAATTCATTTTTTTTGGTTTAATCATATTTTCAGGTGCCAATACATTTTTCAATTCATCTTCTGATAATAGTTTCTGCTCTAATACTAAATCGTACACACTGCGACCAGTTTTTAAAGCTTCCTGAGCCAGTTTACTTGAAATTTCGTAGCCCAATACCGGGTTTAGTGCTGTTACTATACCAATACTGTGGTACACCATTTTTTGACAATGCTCAACATTTGCTGTAATGCCGTCAATGCAACGGAATTTAAGCACTTCCATTCCGTTTTTAAGCATTTCAACACTTTCAAAAATACTTTGCACAATTACCGGCTCCATTACGTTCAGTTCAAGCTGACCGGCTTCTGATGCCAAAGTAACAGTTAAATCGTTGCCAATAACTTTAAACGCAATTTGGTTTACCACCTCGGGTATTACCGGGTTAACTTTGCCCGGCATAATACTTGAACCGGGTTGCATAGGCGGCAGGTTTATTTCATTTAATCCACAGCGCGGACCTGATGATAGCAGGCGTAGGTCGTTGCAAATTTTAGAGAGTTTAACCGCCAAACGTTTAATAGCCGATGAGTACATTACAAAAGCTCCTGTATCTTGCGTGGCTTCAATCAGGTTGCCGGCAAGTTTAATATCCATTCCGGTTATTTCACGTAAGTGGTAAATGCATTTTTCGCTGTAAGCAGGATCCGAGTTAATTCCTGTTCCAATGGCAGTAGCTCCCATATTAACTTCGAGAAAAAGATGAACATTTTGCTCTAACCTTTCAACCTCTTCGGCAAGTGTAACCGAATATGCTTCAAACTCTTGTCCCAATGTCATTGGTACGGCATCTTGCAATTGTGTGCGCCCCATTTTTATAACATCTCTAAAATCGCGTGCTTTAATATGGAATGATTCTACCAACTCGTTAAGTACATCAATAAACCGCTTATTGTTTAGTATTAATGCTATTTTTACTGCTGTTGGGTAAGCATCGTTGGTTGATTGGCTTAAATTAACATGGTTGTTTGGGTGGCAAAATTCATATTCGCCTTTTTTATACCCCATAAGCTCAAGAGCCCTATTTGCAATAATCTCGTTAGCAGCCATATTGGTTGATGTTCCGGCACCTCCTTGAATCATATCAACCGAAAAGTTTTTATGAAATTTTCCTTTAATAATTTCGTCGCAAGCTGTAACAATAGCTTCGGTTAATTTATTGTTAAGCAAACCTAAATCGTTATTTGCCTTTGCAGCAGCCATTTTTACCATGGCAAGTCCCTGAATAAAAACAGGATAAAAGCTTATTGTTACACCACTGATATTAAAATTTTCCATTGCACGCAATGTCTGAACACCATAATATACCTCGGCCGGCACATCGCGATTACCAAGCAAATCATGTTCTGAGCGAACCCGCCCCGAAACATACTGTGCTCCTACGTTCACTAAATGTGTTGTAGCCGAATTCATACGGCGCGCAACAAGTTTTGCCAAATATTTATAAACTTTTGAGGCAAGGTCTTTTTCAGTATTAAAAATATCTTGAAGCGCATTTTTGCTTAATGTTAAAACCGTAACATCGGTCATTGCCCTTGCTGTTGTAGAGTGTGGCGAGTTATCCATAAGTGAGCCTTCTCCCATAAAATCATATTTTCGGAAAAATGACAGGCGTTTTTCTTCACCGAACGGGGTTCGCTTAAACAGTTCTACCTCTCCTTCGTAAATAACAAAAATAAACTCTCTTGCTGCCCCTTCTTTAAAAAGGCATTTTCCTTTGGCAAAGGTTTTTTCTTCAAACTTGTGGGATAGCAATTCTATTTCATTCTTGTTTAATGAATCAAATAATACTACATCGGTAATAAATTCTATTATTTTTATTTCTTGCATCTGTAAAAATGTTTAATTAGGAAAAGTGCCAAGTCAAGCATAATCTTTCACACCAAGCCTTGTTCTTTTTGTGTTTTTTTTAATTTCACAAAATTATAATAATCACATTGGCTTACCCAAAATCTTATACATGACTTGACACTATTTTATATTTTTATTATAAAAAGCAAAACTATTATATATTAACATATTTTACAACAGTTTGGATAGTTGTTTGTTTTTATATTTTTGTTGCAAAATATTTACATATGGTACAAACTCATATTGGTGAACTTATTGCTTTGGGCACAGCGGTTTGCTGGACAGCTACCGGATTAGCCTTTCAACAGGCTACGCGGCGGGCAGGTTCATTATCGGTAAATATTATCAGGCTACTTTTGGCATTTGCTGTTTATGCCATTGTATCATTTTTTATACGCGGACTTGTTTTTCCCACCGATGCATCACAGTTTAACTGGATATGGCTTTCAATTTCGGGAATAGTAGGTTTTGTTTTTGGCGACTATTTTTTGTTTAAATCATATGAATATATCAGCGTTCGCATTTCGATGCTTGTATTTGCGCTAAGCCCTCCTATTGCTGCAATTATCAGTTATTTTACTTTGGGCGAAACCATGGATATGAAATCGTTATTTGCTATGAGTATCACAATAAGCGGTATTGTTTTGGTAGTTACCGAAAAAAAGAAACTTGATGATAAAAAAGGGGGCAAAAAATCAGGGTTGCAGTTTTCGTTTCCTATAAAGGGGCTGGTATTTGCACTGCTCGGAACAATTGGGCAATCAACCGGATTGGTTTTAAGCAAATATGGTATGGGTGAGTATAATGTTTTTGCAGCTACCCAAATTCGCATTATTGCAGGCACAATAGGTTTTGTAATACTTATTTCGGTTATTAGGCGCTGGCCAAAAGTTAAAATTGCTGCCTCAAACAAACAGACAATGAAGTTTATATCAATTGGAGCATTTTTTGGTCCTTTTATAGGAGTTTATTTATCGTTATTGGCAGTAAAATATACTACTGTTGGTATTGCATCAACTATAATGGCTATAATTCCGGTAATGATAATTCCTCCGGCAATTCTTCTTTATAAGGAGAAAGTTACAGTAAAAGAGATAATTGGCGCATTTATTACAGTTGGGGGTGTGGTGCTGTTTTTTGTTTAGCAAACGGCAGAGCAACAGAAGTAACGCAGGGGGAATAATAAATAGAGATTAACGCAACTCGGGGCAACCACATTTTAAAATTCTATTCAATTAAGCAAAATATTTTCTCCACGAATTACACAAACCCGGCTGGCAGGTTAATATTAATTCAAATCAACTAAAGATAATTTTCAATATTATTCGTGCATACTGGTGTGATTAGTGGACGCTTTTTCTTAAATATTAAAGGTCACCTCTATTAATTCATTTCTTTCAAAAAGCAAAGAGAATGAATAATATGCCTGCATAGTCGGGCAGGCTTGTCTTTGACGTTTTCTTACCTGCCTGACGTGCCTTGGCAGACAGGTCAAAGACGGAGTTTTCTGTATGTACGAAGGACTGAGGGAGGATTTAATAGTAAAACAGAATTTTGTTGTACACCACATCTCTGCATCCTCCACAATTTAAAAAAATCATTGTACATTTGCACAAATTATAAAACAGTATATTTTGACTTTTAACGATTTTAATTTAAGCACACCCCTATTGAATGCGCTAAGCGATCAGGGGATTTCGGTACCTACAATTATACAACAAAGGGCTATTTCGGTAATAATGTCGGGCAAAGATATGGTTGGCATTGCCCAAACAGGCACCGGAAAAACGCTGGCATACTTGTTGCCCTGCTTGCGGCAATGGAAATACCAAAAAGATAAATCGCCACAAATAATGATTATTGTACCTACCCGTGAGTTGGTTATGCAAGTTGTAAACGAGGTTAAGAAGCTTACAACATATATGAATGTTGTTACAGTAGGTATTTACGGCGGTGCAAATATTAAAACACAAACCAAAACCGTTTATCAGGGTGTTGATGTTCTGGTAGCCACCCCCGGTCGATTATTTGATATTATGATGCTTGGTGTTATGAAATTAAAATCGATAAAAAAACTTATAATTGATGAAATTGATGAGATGCTTAACCTTGGGTTCCGCCATCAAATAGTTAATATACTTGATATTTTACCGCAAAAAAGGCAAAACCTTATGTTTTCGGCAACCCTAACCAAAGATGTTGAAGCATTTATAAACGAATACTTTTACTCGCCTGTAAAGATTGAAGCAGCTCCTTCAGGTACGCCCCTTAAAGATATTATACAAACCTGTTATAAAATACCGAACTACTATACAAAAATAAATTTATTGAAGTTATTATTAACTGAAGATGGTTTTAACAAAGTGCTTATTTTTACAGCTACCAAAAAGCTTGCCGACCAATTGTATGAGGAGGTTGAAGATATTTTTCCGGAAGAAATTGGGGTTATTCATTCAAATAAAGCGCAAAACAATAGATTCAATACGGTTAATAAATTTCATGCAGGCGAATATAAAATACTTGTTGCCACTGATATTGTTGCCCGTGGGGTTGATATTTCAGAAGTAACACATGTTATTAATTTTGATATACCCGTTGTTCCTGAAAATTACATACACAGGATTGGGCGTACGGGCCGGGCCGATAGGAAAGGGAATTCAATAGCTTTTTTTATCTATAAAGATGCCGTCAACTTGGCTAATATTGAGGCAATGATGAAACAAAAAATAGAAGTTGCAGCACTGCCCGATGGTCTTGAAATATCAGAAAAACTTACTCCTGACGAGATGCCAAAAATTCACGAAAAGGAGATTAATGTTAAAGCTCCTAAAAAAGAGGAGACCAGTTCTGCTTTTCATGAAAAACTTGAGAAAAATAAAAAAACACGCATAAAGGTTACCCGTGCACAACAAATGAAAAAAAAATACAAAAAACCAAAAACCAGAGGTCAGAAAAGACAGTAGAGTTAACAAAGTAAGTTTTAATAACACCCAAAGTATAGTCTGTCCATAAAGTCATTGTTTTTGCCCAAATACAAATCTTATTTTCAATTAATGGATTCATGCTTGTAGATATTGAAATCTGCTAAATTTTAAACGTAACGTAAAAAAAGCAACTATAAATATTATTTTATCAGCATTAAGTTGCTTTTAGTTATATTATGATTATTTTTGTTTCATATTATATCATATTAAATTATTTAATAGCTTTTTACTAACAATCTGATTATTATGGCAAATTTAATTATACCCAAAAACTACAAGACTTTTTTAAATTTAAAACAAACTGAACAAGCCATTAAACTTGTTAAAGATGCATTTGAAAAAAACCTTTCATCTGAATTAAGACTTCGCAGAGTTACCGCTCCTTTATTTGTTTTAAAGGGAACAGGTATTAATGATGATTTGAACGGTGTTGAGAGCAAGGTATCATTTAGTATTAAAGACATGAATAATAATGAGGCTGAAGTTGTAAATTCATTGGCCAAATGGAAGCGGTTGGCATTGGCTGATTATAAAATTGCAAATGGTTATGGTGTATATACCGATATGAATGCTATACGTCCTGATGAAGAGTTAGATAATTTACATTCGCTTTACGTTGATCAGTGGGACTGGGAACAAGTGATAACAAAAGAAAAACGTAATCTTAATTATTTGAAAAAAACAGTAAGCAAAATATATGAAGTTTTAAAGCGAATTGAGTTTAATGTTTTTGAAACTTACCCTCAAATTATTCCTATTTTACCTGACGAAATAACCTTTATTCATTCCGAGGAACTTCTGAAATTGTATCCTGATTTATCGCCAATGGAAAGAGAGAATGAATTTGTAAAAAAACATAAGTCCGTTTTTGTTATTGGCATTGGTGGTGTATTGCTCAACGGAGAATTTCATGATGGCCGTGCTCCTGATTATGATGACTGGTCAACTGCAACGGTAAATGGTTATAGAGGACTGAATGGAGATATTCTTTTGTGGCATCCGGTTTTAGAAAAGGTTTTTGAAATATCATCAATGGGAATTCGAGTTGATGAGGCTACTTTAATTCACCAACTTAATATACGTAATGCCAATGATCGTAAAGAATTGTATTTTCATAAAACACTTTTAAAAGGAGGTTTACCATTATCAATTGGTGGCGGAATAGGGCAAAGCCGATTGTGTATGTTTTTTTTACGCAAAGCACATATTGGAGAAATTCAATCAGCTATTTGGCCGGTTGACATGGCAAAAAAATGTGAATTAAACGGAATATTTTTGGTTTAAATATAGGGTATAATAACATAAAAAAAAGGGATGATTTGATAATACAAGATACAGAAGTCAACTTTTTCTTTTTAATGAACTAATACTTAAATTAACCTATTATAAACCCTATGGAATCAAAACATTACTATTTCTATAGGGTAAACGCCCTGTCTGCAAATACAGGCAGGCAATCATCTTATTTCTCACTATTGGAGTTTTGGGGTGGTGGTTGCAAAGGCGCTTCATTTTTCTCTATTAAAAATTTGGTGTCCGATAAAAATTCTGTCATTTTATTATTTACATATACATAAAAATCATCGGGCAGCTCAACATTAACATCAATATAAGCCCAATTACTAAAAACATCGGTAGTTACATAATCCGCAGTACGACGGGGTAAATTGTATTCAAGTAGTTCATTTTCATCTTTATCACGAATTATGATAAAAAACAGTTTATTATTGGTTTCAAACTGGTCATACCTTTCAACATACATGATAATACGTCCGCCATATGCATTTTTTCGTAAATAATTGCGCGATTTAAGGTATTGTTGCTGATCCCATTGTTCGTTTTTTGCAGTATCCTGCATTAAAATAATTAACTGGTTGTAACTTAAATAAGCAATATTAGTTTTAGGAAAAGTACCAACCCCCATTTGAAATATAAGTTCTGAAAATATTTCAGTTATACGGTGACCATAAGTTACATATACAGAACCTTCATATAGTGTCATTTTTTTTAGCCCCTCGTCAACTTGTGAAAAGGAAATTAGGGAGACTAAAGAAAATAATGCTATTAGTAAGGTTTTCATCTGTTTATAATTTGATACTAATTAGAGTTTATCTATAAAGTCCGACTTCTGCGCCTGCTTAGTCGGCAGACAGGTTGTTGCTTTAAAATAAAATTTATAGCTCAGCCTCTTTGAAAACATCGACTTTATAGGCAGACACTAATTGATTATATCTGGCTGATAAATTAAATATATATTTTCTGTTTTCTGTTTCTTCCTCAATTCTGTATCTGAATTAATATAATAGCCTTGTTCACCTGCCTGTACTATTAACTGTTTATTTTTTCTATTTTTATCTTTAAGAATAACCTGTCCCGACTCAACAACTACCGAAACCTCTTGATTATTATTGCCACATACCCTAAAACTGGTTCCTGTTACTTTTATTGAAGCACCGCCAACACATATTTTCACTTTATTGCCCTTATTTGGAGGTACAATAAAAAATGCCTCACCTGTTAATTTTATAATCATTTCATTATTAAGCGATGACTGTTCAACGTTAATTGATGAAGATGGATATAAATATACAATACTCCCATTATTAAGTGTATCGCATTTAAAAGAGTGCTCGTTGGTAACAATATTTACCATTTTGTCGGTTGTAGTTTTCAAAAACCAACCTGAGGCAATTAGTAATATTATAGATGCAGCTACTGCAATTGAAAAACTATTTCTATATATAAAACTACTATTTCTTTCAGCAATAGCTTTTGATAATTTTTCCCAAACTATATCTTTATTCTCAGCTACCGTTATATTATTGCTATTCCAGTATTTGCTCACTTTTTCAAACAGCTTTTTGTTTTTTTCTGAATTATTTAACCACTTTTCAAAAACTACAATTTCGTCAACACTCAGCTGGTGGCTTAAGTAGTTAATTATGGTATCATAAATTTTATTTGTGCTTAGCATATTTATAAAATTATTTGATAAAGATTATAACCTGAATAATTCATGCGTTTAGTTTGATGTAGCTGTAAGGCATCGGAAAC
>CBDUWQ010000064.1:0-17916 GCA_965370965.1 uncultured Bacteroidales bacterium | reverse complement strand
CGATATACTTCATTAGCATTTGTATATCAGTTTTGATTATACATCGGCATTATACCAATAATTTTGATTTTAAAATGGTATAATTCGTGTTTTTAGTGTAATTCGTGTAATTCGTGGGCAAAAAAACATTAGATAACATTACAACCATGCATTCAATATCACGGCTTTTTATAGTATTGCTTTTATCTTCGCTTATTTACGGAGCATTTAATGCATGTACTCAAAAGAAAGAAATAATTGACCCTAACGATAATACCGACACAACCTCATACGATTCGGTTATAAATTTAGTTTTAACACAAAACATAAACGGTAATACAGCATACCTTACAGCTACTGCCGAAAACGCCACATCTTACTTATGGGAATTTGAAAATGGAAATACGGCAACAGGAGAGTCTGCCGAAGTTACATATGAACTTATTGGGCATTATTGGGTAAAATGTACTGCTACAGGACAAACAAACAGCCTTATCGATTCAATAGAAGTAATAATAAAACCTCCACTAGAGTTTCTTTATAAAGAACCACAACGTCCGTTTCCACAACACCAACAATATTACTCCGAGGTTATTTTACCTAATGTAGAGCAATCGGTTATGGACAACAAAACAATAACCTTTTACCGGCAATGGCGCAACAGATACCTTAAAACATTCCACGACTCAATGGCATACATACACTATACACGTGAGTACTCTGTGGGCAATGCAATATCGTGCTCAGAGGGGCACGGCTTTGGAATGGTTATAACCGTATTAATGGCAGGCACAGACACAACAGCATATAACGATTTTATAAAACTTTACCGCTGGTACAATAACCACCGCAGCCATATAAATACAAACCTAATGGCTTGGCAACAAAGCAGCTCGGGGCAAAACTCATCGGGAGCCGACTCAGCCACTGATGGCGACCTTGATATAGCATACTCGCTATTATTGGCACACTACCAATGGGGTAGCAATGGTAGTGTTAACTTTTTAGAACAAGCTAAAAAAATGATTGATGGCATATATGAATCTGACATTAGCTCAACATACAAACTAATTGAATTGGGCGATTGGGTACATAGCGGCAAATATTCGCGTAGCACACGCTGTTGCGATTTTATGATTGACCATTTAAGGGCTTTTAAAACCGAAACCAACGACCCTAAATGGATTGAAATAATGGATACTACCTATAAAATTATTTCATATGTAGCAGATAGCATAACCGGTCTTTACCCTGATTTTGTAATATATGAAGACGATAAATTTCAACCATGTCCACCAAATTTTCTTGAAGGTCCTAACGATGGCGACTACTACTATAACTCATGCAGAGCACCTTGGCGTATTGCCACCGACTATATTGTAAACGGTGATAACAGAGCACTACAAGAACTTACACGCTTAAACCATTGGATTATTGAAAAAACCGAAGGTAATCCATACTACATTAAAGAGGGATATACATTGGATGGCACACAACTAAGCAGTTGGAGCGATATGGCATTTACAGCACCATTTGGGGTATGCGCAATGGTTGATAATAAAAATCAGGAATGGTTAGACGATATGTGGAACCATATAAATAATAAATCAATAAATAGCGGGGCATATTTTGGTAATAGTATAAAAATGATTTGTCTTATAACAATGTCAGGCAACTGGTGGAAACCGGAAACCAAATAAAATAAAATAATATTTAACTTAAATTTATTATAGTGAAACATTTATTACAATATACAGCAATTACCCTTTTTTGGATAAGTACATTTATAGCTACAGCAGGATGCAATAAAGACACTAATGATGTACCTGCCGGCAACAATGACACAACTAATACCGACACACCAGACACAACTAATACCGACACACCAGATACAACAATAGTACACAACACTCCATTTGGCGCAGGCTTTAGGTATTCACATTACGGTCCTGCCTATAATCCGGGTAACGAGTATTGGTGGAAGGTAGGAGTTAAAATTGCAGCCGATTTTGGAGAATATGCAACACCCGAGTGCATATGGATACTGGGAACATTACAATCGGAAGGAGTATATCTGAATTTCCCGACAGAAACAACAGCCGATTATATTAACTGGTCAAATACCGATAAAAATGAAGATATATTTTGCCATTTTGATACACTCGGCTACAAAGTTTGGCTACAGGTTGAACCGGGTCAAGCAAATATTGACACTTTAATTAATTTAGTATTAAGAAAATACTCACACCACCCTTGCATTACAGGTTTTGGAGTTGATGTAGAGTGGCACAAATCAACCAACCCTAACGAAGGTATTGCCATAACCAATGAAGAAGCTATTAGGTGGGTAAGGGCAGTTCGTAGCTACAACCCTGATTACAGGGTGTTTTTTAAACACTGGCTAATAGAAAAAATGCCAGAAACCGAACGTGATGGTATTGTATTTATTAACGATAGCCAAATGTTTGAAGAAATGGCTGATATGGTAAATGAATTTAAAGAGTGGGGTGAAGCCTTTGCCCCTGCAAAAGTTGGATTCCAATATGGATATCCGTATGACAATAAATGGTGGAAAGAGTTTGAAAACCCAAACGTAACTATTGGTACCGAATTGCTAAATAAAATTCCTAATACCGAATCACTGTTTTGGGTCGATTTTACACTTTTAGATGTATATCCTCCAAACGACATAAAATAGTAAAGACGATGCATGAATCGTCTCAACAAAAAAAAACAAATGAGAACCTTAAAATACATATTAATACCAATAATTGCTATCATAATTACATCGTGCAATAGCAGCATAACCGATACCAATAAACAAATTATTGGCGTTAAAGCTTATATGGTACCAACTAATATTGATGCAACTCTAAAAGATTGGAAAGAGTTAAAAATAAACACCGCATTTGTTAGTAAAGAGATTGCTTTAAACAATGAATTTGTTTTAAAAGCCAAGCAAAACAATATAACTCTGTTTTTAATTGCACCAATTTTTTATAACCCAAAAGCACTACAAAACCACCCCGAATGGTACGCAATAAAAAGTAATGGCGAAAAAGCAAAAGCCGATTGGGTTGAATTTATATGCCCATCACAAACCGAATATATACAACAATTGACCGATAGTTTAAAAAAATTGGTTAAGAATACTCAAGTTGACGGCATCAGCTTAGACTTTATACGCCATTTTTTATATTGGGAAATGATAACACCCCAAACAAACCCCGATTCGATTCCAAATACCTGCTTTTGTGAAAAATGTATAAGTGAGTTTGAAAAAAACTATGATATTACTATACCAAAAAGCAATACTACTGAGGAATCAGACTTTATAGTTAACAATTACAGCAATAAATGGGCAGAGTTTAAGCAACAGCAAATTGAAACCACAGTGGCATATTTGGTAAGTGAAATAAAAAAAACAAACCCAAGTATAAAAATCAATCTGCACGCAGTACCGTGGCTTATAAGCGACTTTAATGGCAGTATAAACACCAAAGCCGGGCAAAACATAAAAGCGTTATCAAAATACGTCGATTATGTTTCGCCTATGCTATATCATCACATGACAAAAAACTCTACTGATTGGATTAAGCAGATTATTGATTCGATGGATACATACGCCCACGGTAAAATAATACCTAGTATTCAGGTATCAAAAGAGTACCGTGGCAAAGAGTTATCTGATAAAGAGTTTGAGAAAGCATTACATAATTCTATTGCCAAGCCGTCATGCGGAGTAATATTTTGGTCGTGGAACAGTTTAAAAGCATCTGAAAATAAAAAAATAATTATAAATAAACACATAAAATAATAATTTGAGTTTAGGTTTAAGTTGATTTGTGGTATGCGTTGCAGCTTTGCTGCAGCGCTTCCACAATAACCAAACTTGTAAAAAAATAAACATGAGACTAATTATTCAGAACAACTATAATACTGCCTCAAAATGGACGGCATACTACATAGTAAAAAAAATATTGAAATATAAAGCTACCAAAGAGAAACCATTTATATTGGGCTTACCAACAGGGTCGTCTCCTATTAAAGTTTATGAAGAGCTAATAAACCTCTATAAAAAAGGAGTTGTATCGTTTAAGCATGTGATAACATTTAATATGGATGAATATGTAGGTATTCCTGAAGATCATCCGCAATCGTACCACACTTTTATGCAAAGCACCTTTTTTGACCATGTTGATATTTTAAAAGAAAATACCAATATTTTAGATGGCAATGCAGATGATTTAATAAAAGAGTGCAAAAGATACGAAGCTAAAATAAAATCGTGCGGAGGCATTCGCCTATTCCTTGGAGGTATTGGTCCTGACGGTCACTTGGCATTTAACGAGCCAGGCTCATCATTATCATCGCGCACACGCATAAAAACACTAACCCAAGACACAAAAATTGCTAACTCGCGTTTTTTTAATAACGACATTAGCAAAGTACCATCAACAGCATTAACAGTTGGTGTTGGTACAATTTTAGACTCGCGCGAAATTGTGATAATAGCAAGCGGAATACAAAAAGCTGTGGCAATTGAGCATGCCATTGAGCGGGGCGTAAACCATATGTGGACAGTTAGTGCATTGCAATTGCATAATAAAGGGCTTATGATTTGTGACGAGGAAGCCGTAAGCGAATTAAAATACAGGACGGTCAAATATTTTAAAGACATAGAATCAAAAAATCTTGATCCAAAAAGTCTTCTTAACCTGAATTATACATAAATTTTTTGTTATAAAAAGTCAAAATATAATAAATAAAGTGGAGCGCATAAATATAAACAAATGATACAAGTAATTGAAGAATATACAATAGGGGTAGATTTGGGGGGTACAAACGTTCGTGCCGGATTAATTGGTAACGGAAAAGTTGTAAAACATTCTTCGTCAAAAATACCACAAACCGAAACCGACGAAAAAAAGGTACTACAATGTATTATTGATACCATACATGAAATTTTTGTTCCAAATGTAACAGGCATTGGTATTGGAATACCTGGACTTTTTGATCAGCAGACAAATATTGTTCACTCAGTAGTAAATATCCCAAGTTTTAACTCGGTTCCATTACAACAAATATTAAGCAACCAATTTAATGTACCAGTTTTTATTAATAACGATGTAAATTGTTTTGCTTTGGGCGAAAAACATTATGGAGAAGGCAAAAATTTTAAAAACATGGTGGGGTTATCACTTGGTACCGGTATGGGTGTTGGAATAATATCGGGAAACAAGTTGTTTGAAGATGCCAATGGCGGCTCAGGCGAATTTGGCGAAGTGCCCTATTTAGATGCCAATTTAGAGGCTTATTGCAGTGGGCAGTTTTTTAAAAGGGTATTTAACAAATCGGGTGAAGAACTATATCAACTTGCAAAAAATGGCAACAAAGAAGCTATTGAAGCATTCAGGCAATTTGGCAGCCACCTTGGCAATGCTATAAAAATAGTTTTGCTTACGCTCGATCCTGAGGCAATAGTAATAGGAGGCTCGGTTTCATTATCAAATGAATTTTTTCACGATGCTATGATTGCTGAAATACAGGATTTTGTATTTAAAAAATCGGTTGACAAATTACAAATAACATATGCTACTGAAAAATATAGCCCAATACTTGGTGCAGCAAAACTAATAGTAACATCGCCTGTGGATTCGGTGTTAAACTAAAGTTTTGAAATATTAAGGCACAAAAAAAGCTAAGAATAAATCTTAGCTTTTTGTCGGGATGAGAAGACTTGAACTTCCGGCCCCACGCCCCCCAGACGCGTACTCTACCTGACTGAGCTACATCCCGAATTTGCAACTGCAAATGTAGAAGAAAATTTTGTTTTTCAAAACTACTTTTTTCTATAATTCCGTTTTAAATCAATAAATAAACATGCACTAACTGTATTATGACTTTTTAGCTGTTTATTATGTATAATACCACCCAATTTATGCCCCATAAAATAAGAGATAATAAAAAATAGATAAGTATGCCAGGCAAAACCTAAATGAAAAAAAAGCCTAATAATAATTATAAAAGGTACAGGTATGTGTACTGCCAATATCCATTGCAATGAAAACTTTTTAACATGAGCACCCCAATACCCAAACGGTATATTTATTACAAAAACAGAAACACTTGCTATTATTAATTTGTAGATAAAAACATTATCCATAATAACAAAGTTTTACTGGTGGTTATTTCTACTTTGCCACTTTAAATTTATCTTTAGCCCAATGTTTATATTGTACTTTTACTCAGCCCTAAAGTACTGAGCTAATCAATTACCCATCAAATATTTATAAAGTCTAAAAGTAGAATTATATGCAAAAATATTTTTCCTTTTTGTTCATTAATAAAGTAATACCAATTGTGAATCAAAGTTACCTATATACTTCATTAGCATTTGTATATCAGTTTTGATTCTACGTCGGCATTATACCAGTAATTTTGATTTTAAAATGGTATAATATAGCTAGTCATATTTTTTTCTCAAATCTTCATCTACCAATGTAGGCATAGTTTTTTCTTCCCATTCACTAGTATGCCATGTTTTAAGGTTTTTGTGAATAATAAAATATTTTTGTGGAATAGGATGGGTTCCTACAACAACTTTTATTTTGTATTTATTCTCTATAAACTTTTTAAAATGAGAAATATAAGGACAAGGAGGGTATCCAACTACAAATCCTGTTGCAAAATGAATAGCTTCTGCTCCGTTTTTTATCATCTCTTCAGGAGCATATTCAATATTTCCGCCCGGGCATCCTCCACAACTTGTGTATCCAACTATTTCTAAAGATTCATTTTTGCTGTAAATATCAAAAGCACCTTCTCTGTTTTGCATAGCTCTAAAACATTTTCCGCCAGCACAATTTTTATATCTATCACATATTATTATTCCTACTTTCATATTATTTATTTCTTATTTATATTTTTACATACTTAATGTGTAATAAGCAAACTTATAATAAAATTTGAATCAATTAGGGCAAAAAACAAAATGATTCTATTATTTTTTTTATATTTGTGATGTAAACCTATACATGAAAAGGAAATATGGCCTTCAGAATTGAAGAATGGTTAAGTAAATACAGCAAAGATGAAATTTTATTTCTTTTTAAAGGAGAGGTGTCCGGTACTTTAATTACCGATTCATTAGATGTAATTGAATCAAAACTTGAAGATGCATCTAACCGCGCAAGAAAAAAGATTTATAATGTAATAGTAGAGTGTTTGCAAAACCTTTTTCATCATTCATCTGTTTTACCTTATGATAAACTATCAGAAATAACAGGTAAATACGGAATTTGCATATTAAATAAAAATAGTGTAGGATATAGTATAATTACAGGTAATTTTGTGCAGGATAAGCAAAAAGATTTCTTAACAAAACACTTAAATCACATTAACAGTTTAGATAAAGACGCACTAAAAGATTTATATAAAGATATACTAAACAATCAGGAATTTAGCGATAAAGGAGGTGGTGGTTTAGGAATGGTAGATATATCAAGAAAATCAGGCAGCAAGCTTGAATACGATTTTTTTGAGTATAAGCAGGGATATTATTTTTTTAGTTTATATATTAGTATTGTCGAATAATTTAATAAGCGAAATCATATGGAACCAATTTCAATTACAGGAACACCAAAAACACCAACGGTAAATTTTGATAGCAAAGGAATTATTGAAATTAAGGGAAGGTCTATCCCTGAAAATTCAATTGAATTTTACAAACCAATGGTTGACTGGCTTGAAGCTTACCACTCAAACCCAGCCGAAGCAACCGAAGTAAATATTCAGCTTGAATACTTCAATACAAGTAGCTCAAAATGTATTTTGGATGTTTTTAAAAAATTAGAGGCAATTTACAAAAGCGGTAATGAAGTAATAATTAACTGGTATTACGAAGAGGATGATGAGGATATGCTGGAAGCAGGAGAAGACTACCAATCGATTATCAAAATTCCGTTTAAAATGATTGAAACAGAAGAGTAAGTTTCACTTTTAACAAAATTATAAAACATTAGTATAAGGCTATTCGAGCCAACGGATAGTTTTATGCTGTTTTATCAGATTTATTGTTTTCAATCTGTCTGTTTTTTGGAATATATTCAATTACCTTGCGCAACAACCTAAAATGCAGGGCTATATACAATAAAAGATTATACAACCATATAACACCTATATTAACCCAAAAAGTATCAATTTTATTACCAAACACAAATTTATAAGGGGCATAAAAATGTGCTTTTAAAAATTTATTATTTGGCTCTAAATAAATAGGGTCAATCTTCTGAAACAACCTGCTTTTGTACTCAATTATCCGCTCTAAAGAATTGCTATTGCGTACAAACGATGTTAAATTATCGTTTGTATTCATTCGCTTTAATTCAATAAATTGCTTTTTCTGTTTTTTTGATGTTTGAAGCGAATTTATAAACTCGTCTTTTAATCTATTTGCCTTATTATATTTCTTTAAATAATATCTTCTTAAAAAGCTCAAGTACTTATCGGTTTGGTCAAGCACATTTACATTTAACTTACTAATATACAACTGGTCAAGATACTTAAAACCAACAATTTTATTGTTTTCCAACTCCATTAATATCTCATTTCTTAATAGCTCCAACTCCTTTTTTATTAAAAGCTGTTTTACAGGGTTTTTATAATTCCTTCTGCAATACGACACCTTGTTCATGAGTGTTTTTACCCAGTAATTCTTTTTAAAATCGGCATTGCTCATTACCTTGTCGTATGGGTAAAACTGCCGCTCAAATTCATTCTCCTTGTATTGATAAACCGCTAAAGCCTCGTATGCCCAACGCGCTGTTATAATCTCGCCATACCACGGAACCTTTGATGGTGTAGAAATAGCAGGGTTCAACTTATCAAATGACACTATTACTCCACTTAAAATTAATTGGGGTATCACCAAAAAAGGAATTAGAATATAAATTGTTACTACGGTATCAAAACTATCGGAGATGTTTAACCCCAACAAACTGGCAAAAAACCATGCACTAAATAGTACCAACCAATATTCAAGGTACATACCCCTAATTCCCATAATTGAATTACCGAGCAGCACAAATAAAAGTGCCTGAACAGCCGATATAAAAAACAGTATTGCCAGTTTACTAAAAAGATAACTTGTTCGGCTCAAATTTAAAAACTTCTCCCTTTTCAATATTTTACGATCCTTTATTATCTCTTCGGCACTAACTGTAAGTCCTATAAACAAAGCAACTATAACCGACATGAATATATATACCGGCAAATTAGGGTTACTGCTTAACGAGTATCCCCGACTCGACAAACTAAAGTATCTTATTATAAACGATAACAAAAATGCTAATAACGGGGCTTCAACAATATTAATTATCAAATATTGCCTATTCGACAGTTTTGAAAGAATATCACGGGTAATAAATACAAAAAACTGCTTGAGCTTTCCGGGTATTTTAAAAGGCACTTTTGGTAAATCACCACTAATTAGCTCGGTTGCCTGCTCTAAACTTTTATTATCCTGAAAATGCTTATACCACTCATTGGGTGTTTTCCTTCTGCTATGGGTAACCGTACCGTACTCATCAAGTATTTTTGATTCAACAATATTAAAAACCTGCTCGGGGTTCACATTACCACATAACCTGCATTCGCTATCGTTCCAGTTTGCACGGTGTACTTTCGATTTAAAATATATAATAGAATCGACCGGATTACCATTATAGATTAAATATCCGCCTTGATCTAAGATAAAAAGCTTGTCAAACATTTTAAATATATCAGACGATGGCTGGTGAATTACCGTAAATATCAATTTACCCTTTAAGGCAAGTTCTTTTAAAAGATCCATTATGTTTTCTGAATCTCTTGACGATAAGCCTGATGTTGGTTCATCCAAAAACAGTATGGCAGGTTCACGTATTAGTTCTAACGCAATGTTCAACCGTTTACGCTGCCCTCCACTAATTTTTTTATTTAAAGGACTGCCCACCACCATTTCTCTTATTTCGTATAATCCTAAGTTTTGAAGAACCCTAAACACTTTACGGTTTAACCGGAAACTGCTTATATCGCCAAAGCACAATTTTGCATTAAAATATAAATTCTGGTAAACAGTTAGCTCTTCAATTAACAAATCATCTTGCGATACATGCCCAATAAGACCTTCAATCTTATCTTTTTCATTATGTATGTCAACTCCATTAATTTTTACAGTACCAAATGATGGTTTATAGCTTCCGTTTAAAACGTTTAACAGTGTTGATTTGCCGGTGCCGCTTGCCCCCATAATTCCAACTAATTCCCCACCACCTTCAACAAAACATATATTATTAAGACCTTTTTTTCCTCCCTTAAATTTATACTCTACACTATCGGCTACAAACTGTATTTGCTCTTCAGACTCATTAATATAATATGCGCTAATAATATCTGAGTAGTATATGGGCTTCATTTTGGAATCGCGCAATGCCGAACCCTGATTAAGCACATAAACATTATCATATGATATTAATTGCCCGTTAAGGTATATTTCATGGTTTCCAAAACACTTAGCCATATACATATCGGCCTGTGGAAAATGCATAACCCAAATTCTATCTTCAAAAAACTCTTTGGTAAGGTGCCTAACTTGTGGTTTGGTGGTAGTTTTATCACCATCAATTAATAGCATATGTGCCGATAAAGGCATGTCGTCAAAACCACTTAAAACGTATTGTTTTAAAATCTCGTATTCATCATTGGTATAATGAAATATATCAGCTACTGTATAAACAAACTCAAACTCCTGATCTGATATCCCCGCATCTGATTTGATAAACTCGAACAACCTTACTAAAACCACAACTTTTTGTCGCAAGTCAAGCTCTTCGTTTATTTGGGTGCAAATTTTTAATACTTTTACTGAGCTAAGTGAAAGGTTTTTCTCTTGCCGCCCTTTTTGCGATTGCTTTTTTTGGTATAGGGCATAAAAACCGTCAAAAAGTTTCAGGTACTCATCAACCAAGTCTTCGTTTAGTTGCTGATTTAAAAAGGACTCTACAATGTTTCTGCCATTACGGTTACTGCTTCTTGGTCCGGCAATAATTGCAAACAGTTGCATTAAGGCTTTTAGAATCCTTTCACTCATGAATCATAATTAAATTATTGTTTATTGTTCAACAGTTCGTTAAATATTTTTAAACTACTGAAATACAACATGTTACAAATCTTGTAAATAATTGCGTATATTACTGATAATCAGACCTAACAGGTTTTTAAAACCTGTTAGGTCTCAAAATTTAACGAACTATTATTGTTGAAAGCCTATTAATAAAACGGCAATTCCTGAACTTAAAAATTTTGAATCGAGTTTAGCCTCAATTATACAATTCATTGTATAATCAAACTCAAAATCCCAATAAGGTATATTCTCAAAATCATTATTTGTAAACAGTAAATTACGCTCTTTATCATACACCGAAAAAATCAAGTTGCCTTCCATTGTACCACTATATCCAACAATACGGTAGGTGCTTTCACCGTAAAAAGTAGCATAAAATTCGGCAACCTCATCGCCATTTAATAGTGCTGTATATGATTGACCATCAGATAAAAAAGGTAGGTTCATGTGCGATTGACAAAGCTGCAATGTAGAATCTAACTGAGCCTTTACCTGACCGGTTAAATGCAATAAAGCAAAAACAATAGCTATAGTATATAAATATTTTTTCATTTTTATCTGTTTAAAAGTTTACATTTTACTGTTAAAAAACTTCTTGTTACATATGATGCCGACATCGTCTTATACTATCTTTACGTAACTTATGCAGCTGAATAATTATTTAATTAACAAATTTCTTATATTCCTGATTTTAACATCAATAGTTTTTAATACTTCATCGGTAATATGAATTTCGGATACCGAATGAACAGTTGTCAATTTAAGCTCAGGATTAGTTGTAGGTTCCTTATACTCATAAACAGTTTCAATAGCATCAAACTCATATGCCAAATCAATTAAATCATCAACCAGCTTGGCAATATCTTCCGATTCATTATAATAAGGTGATAATATTTTAATAAGGTTTTCAATAGGCTGTTTATTCTCCCCTACCCTTTGAATCAACTCTTTATTTTTAGTTTCAACGGCCAAATTTGTTAAAATATACATAGCTTCAATAAACCCACCCGACAGAACCAAAGCTCCCTCACGCTGCCGCTGGTTCTCCTTTAAAAAGAAATCAATATCGCGGTAAGTGTTTGTCATTATATAAAGCAGCGAATCCTGATTATCAACATTATTCTCAAGCCTTTTAAACAATGTTGGACTAAAAGCTGCAGATAAACCCAATTCATCTGACATTATTTTAATTATTGAAAAATATGTTGCTGCCGATGGCGACTGTTCATAAATATTGAGGTAAGCAAGGTCGGCACCATATATTCCCAAATTTATCGACTTTTTAAACAAACTGGTATATTGCCTGTAATTTCCAGAAGGGTTAAGCAGTTCAGAATTATAATTTGAACCAATCTCTTTTATCAAAATAGATAACTGGTATGGTGAAGGCAGACTAAACAATGAATTTTCAAATTTTATCATCTGACTGGTGGTGTCTAATTCAACCTCAAGGGCATTTTCAAGTGAAGTTTTTTCACTCTTTTTATTTTGATTACAAGCACCTAAAAATATGGTTACCAGTACCACAATTACTAATTGCTTTATATTTATCATAAAACAGATATTTAAATTCTTATTTATTATATGCAAGTAATAAAAAATTTATGACTTCTCAAAGCAGCTTATCATCTATGTTTACAATGAATTAACAGTTATTGAATGAAATATTAGGTAACAATGTTAAAATATAACAAATAAATATAGCAGTAAAATATTTATAAAAACAGAAATTTTAAATATAATTAAACCAACGAATTGTATATTTGGCAAATACTAAATAAATAACTTTTAAAACAAATATCATGCAACGACTATTTTTTTTATCCACACTATTATTTATATCATTTACAATTACAGCACAAAACTTATTTACCATTGAAGATGCTGTAATAGGTCAATGGAAAGAGTTTTATCCTACAACACTCCGAAATATGCAATGGCAAGGCAAATCAAATCAATTTACTTTTCAAGATTATAAATATCTGTATCAGCAATCAATAAATAAAAGCGATTCATCGGTAATATTATCCGTTGATGAATTAAACACAATTTTAAATAGCGCCGGAGTTGATTCTGTAAACACCATACCCCGCCTTTTATGGGAAACTGAGGATGAATTTCATTTTTATAATAATAATTATTGGTGTGCCATATCTTTAAATAATAAAAAAGTTATTGCATCAATAAACTTGACTGAAAAAGCAAAAAACCAAAAATTATTGTACGCAAAAAAAATCATAGCATATACACTAAATAATAACTTGTTTATTGTTGATGCCAACAGTAAAACAATACAGATTACCAATGACAAAGATAAAAATATTGTAAACGGGCAATCGGTAAGCCGAAGTGAATTTGGCATAAACGGAGGAATATTTTGGTCGCCGGCAGGCAATTATATTGCTTATTACCGAAAAGATGAATCAAAAGTAAAAGATTACCCAATAGTTGATATTACTACCCGCGAGGCTGAAGTAAAAGCAATAAAATACCCAATGGCAGGTATGGCAAGTGAGCATATTAGCTTGGGCATCTATAATATTGAAACCAATAAAACTGTTTTTATTGAAAAAAATGATACGGTAAGCGAAAAATATCTTACAAATATATCATGGGGGCCTGAGGAAAAATATATTTATATTCAGGTACTTAACAGGGCTCAAAACCATATGAAGTTAAATAAATATAACGTTTATAATGGTTTGTTTGCTAAAACCCTGTTTGAAGAAAAAAACGATAAATATGTTGAACCACAACATGGTATAAGGTTTTTACTAAACAAAAAAAACCAATTTATTTACCAAACCCGAAAAGATGGTTACAACCATGCGTATTTATATAATATAAATGGCGATTTATTAAAGCAATTAACCAAAGGCAAGTGGGAAATCACACAAATTGTGCACTTAAATAAAAGCAACCTTTATTATATATCAACCAAAGATAGCCCCATTGAAAGGCATTTGTACAAAATTAGTTTAAGCTCAGGAAAAACAGAGAAACTTACTGCCACACCGGGTAGCCATAAAATAACATTTAATAAAAATTCAAAATATTTTATTGACAGCTATTCAAATACCAAAACACCAAAAGTTATTACTGTAATGGGTACAAACGGAAAAGTTATACACACAGTGTTAAAAGCTGAAAATCCGTTAAGCGAAATTAATATGCCTAAAATGGAAATAGCCACAATTAAGGCTGCCGATAACAAAACCGACCTTTATTACCGTTTAATAAAGCCCATAGATTTTGACCCTGAAAAAAAATACCCTGCCATTATTTATGTTTATGGCGGACCTCATGCCCAACTTGTTACAAACCAATGGCTGGGCGGCGCCCGCATGTGGCAATACTATATGGCACAAAAAGGATATGTTATGCTAACGGTTGACAACAGAGGCTCGGCTAACCGTGGGTTAGAATTTGAGAATGTTATTCACCGTCAATGTGGTATTGCCGAAATAAAAGACCAAATGAAAGGCATTGAGCTTTTAAAAGAGATTAACTATGTTGATACAAATAGAATTGGAGTTCATGGATGGAGCTATGGCGGCTTTATGACAACATCGTTAATGGTAAATTACCCCGATGTTTTTAAGGTAGGTGCAGCAGGCGGTCCGGTAATAGACTGGAAATATTACGAAGTAATGTATGGAGAAAGATATATGGACACACCGGAAGAAAATCCTGAAGGATACCAATATACCTCACTAATACCACGGGCAAAAGAGTTAAAAGGTAAGCTTTTAATTATTCATGGTGCAATTGACCCAACAGTGGTTTTACAAAACAGCCAGCAGTTTGTACGCCAGTGTGTTAAAAACCAAATACCTGTTGACTATTTTATTTACCCAAGAGCACAGCATAACGTACGAGGCTATGACCGTATTCATTTAATGGATAAAGTATCAAACTACTTTGATGATTATCTTAAAATGAGTAGTGAGTAGTGAGTAGTGAGACATGGCAAAAACATTTAAAAATATAAAAACGAAAACGTCCACGAATTACACGAAAAAATATTCAAGATCAACTTTAGCTGATTTTAATTAGTTCTAACCTGCCAGCCGGTAAGGCGGGTTTGTGTAATTCGTGAAGAAAATACTTTGTTTCATTAATAATACTTTTGAATGCGAATGCCCTTGATTATAAGATAGATTAGTTAATAATATTCAAATAATAAAATTGTCATTAGGTAGTCATAGGGGTCATTAATAACGATTTAATGACAGGCGCAGAAAAGGACTATTAATGACTCGAAGTAAATGGCAACAAACAACTACTTTTCATATAAAAATATCTGGAAAATTTCATACCCTATTATATTGGGTAGCTTGGCACAAGACATAATAACTGTGGTTGATACTGCTTTTATTGGAAGACTTGGCGAGGTTGAACTTGGTGGCGCTGCCATTGGTGGAATATTTTACCTTGCAATTGTTATGATTGGCTGGGGATTTGGCCTTGGTGTTCAAATTATTATTGCACGCAGATATGGCGAAAAAAACATAACAGCAATAAACAGCATACTGTATCATTCACTAATAGTATTACTGATATTGGCAACAACGGTATTTTTTGTAATCCACAATTTTGACAGCCACATATTTAACGCAATAATAAAATCGCCTAATATAAAAGACGAAAGCCTTAAATTTATCAATATCAGAATATATGGGCTATTTGCCGCATTTATTAATATAAATTTTCGTGCCTTTTATATTGGTACAGCAAACACAAAAATAATTAGCTATACAACAATTGTTATGGCTGTTGTGAATATTACGTTAGACTATCTTTTAATATTTGGCAATGGTATTTTTCCAAAAATGAATATTGAAGGTGCTGCTTTGGCATCAGTAATATCTGAATATTGCGCTCTAATTTTCTTTATTGTATTTTCATTACTGAATAAAAAAACCAGATTATTCAACCTTTTTATAATCAAAAAAATAGATTTTACCGTTATTAAAAGAATAATGAAGATTTCAACACCCACAATGCTTCAAAACTTCATATCACTATCGGCCTGGTTTATATT
The DNA here is from genome assembly GCA_965370965.1 of uncultured Bacteroidales bacterium. Classification (GTDB taxonomy): domain Bacteria; phylum Bacteroidota; class Bacteroidia; order Bacteroidales; family SZUA-534; genus GH45. The sequence continues at coordinate 1,729 of CBDUWQ010000064.1, read as the reverse complement.
TTTTGTTTTTGTTGAAAAAATGGGAGAAACATCCCTTGCAATATCAAATATTATTCGCAGCTCATATATAATAATACTTGTCCCAATATTTGGATTTGCATCGGCTACAAACACACTTATAAGCTATTCAATTGGCAACAATGCACCTGAAAATATTTGGCCAATTATTAAAAAAACACTATTAATGGCAATGGGTGGAGTTAGCTTTTTTGTAATAATTGGCATTATTTTTCCACATCATATAATAGGTTTTTATACAAATATTGAATCAATAATTGAATCAACTATCCCTGTATTTTATATAGTAATGGCTGCCGCTTTTTCAATTACATTCGGTCTAATAATGTTTCAGGCTGTTTCGGGTACAGGCAATACGGTTACATCACTGCTTATTGAAATAGTAGTTATTAGCATGTACCTGCTCGGGGTTTACCTAATTTCAGAATCAGAATCGCCCTCAATTGTTTTAGTATGGAGTATGGAATTTTGTTATGGATTAGGCTTAGGAATAATAAGTTTTATTTACTTAAAATTAGGAAGGTGGAAAACAAAGAAAATCTAACCTGTAAAATATTAAGCCTAAATTATGCATAAATTTTTTGTTATGAAAAATCAAAATACAATAAATAAAGGGAAACGCAGAAATTCGACTCGCAAAAATAGTCGTAGCTATTTTAAGAATCGGATTTGAGTAATTAAAATCTTTGGTTTAAATACTATTTATTCAATGTCAAAACTTCAACCATCTCTTTATATTCGCTATCGGTTAAATCATTTACGTAAAATGATTTAGGGTTAATTTTTCTCCTTTTATATATAACCTCATAATGCAAATGCGGACCTGTTGAAGTTCCTGTATTGCCAACTGTACCAATAATTTGCCCACGACCAATTTTGTCTCCCTTTTTCACATATATATCATGCATGTGTGCATACAAAGTCTTAAAACCAAAACCGTGGCTAATAGTAACCCTGTTACCATAACCCTTATTTGAGATGCGCACATTAATAACCTTACCATTTCCGGTAGCATATATCGACTTTCCAACTCGTGCTGCCAAATCAATTCCGGTATGCTTTTGTAATTTGCCTGTAATTGGATGTATCCTTATACCAAAAGGATCAGAAATACGATACGCTCCGGGAGTAACAGGTACAATACCCGGTACAGACAATAAACTATCTTGTTTATTCTGTGCCAAATATATTACAGTATCGTAAGATTTTGATTGTATGTAAAGCTGGTTTAATAGTATATCACCTCTTCGTGCTGATTCAATTAACAAATCACTACTTTCAAAACCATCTAAATAACGGTATTTGTCAGTACCACCAAAACCTGCTTGACGAATTGAATATGGAATGGGTTCAATTTCTGATATTACCCTATAAAAACCATCATCACGTTTTTGAACATGCGATAGCTGTGATGATATATTATCAAATTTGGTATTTACCAAATTCACATCAGAAATCAAATTATCATTTATATTATGCAGATAATGCCTTTCGGGTGAATTAATAATTCCAAAATAAAACAACATCCAAATTATTAAAGCTAATCCCCCTCCTGAAATCAGGTATTTACAAACTACCCTAACCCTCTGCTTAAATGACATTTGCTCTTTCTGAAAAACTAATTTTTCATTATCAAGTAAATATCTATGTTTCATTACAAAATCGTTCGTTAGTGCAAATATATTTTTTTTTCTTTAATATACACTAACCT
>CBDUWQ010000063.1:0-18003 GCA_965370965.1 uncultured Bacteroidales bacterium | reverse complement strand
GCGCTTTGCAGCATTAATACACACTACGAAACTTCATAATGATTCCATTTTAGATATTTAGGTAGTATTATTTCAGTTCACTAACATTTCCCGATATTCGGGACAAGCTCTAAAATAAAAGACTCACTGATTTAGTGCTTGCCCGAAAACGCCAATTTCTTTGTCTGTTTGGCGTGCCTTGGCAGGCAGGTCAAAAACTATTTTATAAGCATTTTTTCGTAAATTTTATTGAACATTTCAATACCATATGGTATTAATTCATCGGGAAAATCATAATCGTCGTTATGTAATTTCGGGGTGTTTTCACCTGCTCCCAACCCAAATATTACACTTTTATAAATCTGTGAGAATTGTGCAAAATCTTCAGCCCAAGCAAAGGGCTTTTTTATTTTAATGGTTTTATAACCCAACTCATCAGCAGTATTGGCAACAATTTTTGTAACTGCCGGGTTATTTTGTGTTGAGGGATAAATATCGGTAAAACCAATTTCAGACTTTAACTTTTCGTGTTTGCTAATAAGGTTAATTGCATTTTTAGTATGCTCTATTAAAACGTCCATATCGTCATCGTCAAAAGCACGCAATGTTATAAGTATTTTTGCGTATCCCGGTGATGTTCCAAATGTTTGTTCTCCTAATCGGGCATGTACAATTGTAGTTAATACATAATCGTTAAAAAGGTATTTTTTTTCAGGAAGCTTAGTAACACTTTCAATAATTTTTGCCATTGCAATGGCAGGGCTTAAGCCTTTATCAGGCTCGGCTGCATGCGATGTTTTTCCATACAGCTTAACAATTAAACCCTGCGATGCTGCAGTAAAAGTGTTGTTTTTAATAATAATACTTCCCATTGGATAACCAGGTATATTATGCAACGAAAAACACATATCGGGTGTAATCCTATAATAATTTGGGTCTTCAATAACAGCAATAGCACCTTCACCTGTCTCCTCGGCAGGTTGAAAAAGCAGAATTGCCTTGCCCTTTTTTGGACGGTTTTTACTTATTTGTTCGGCTAAACCAACCAATATTGCCATATGCCCATCGTGGCCACACTGGTGAGCTACCCCTTCGGTACGCGATGCATAATCAATATTATTTGTTTCGTGAATAGGAAGTGCATCCATATCAACACGAAACATAATATTGGGACCTTCAGCCTTGCCTTTAAACACAAAGGCAACGCCATAACCACCTAAATTATCTATAATCTCATCGGGCTGAAAACGAATTATTGTCCTTTTTAACGCCTCGGCAGTAAACTCCTCATTGCCCGACAATTCGGGGTTTTGATGTAATGACTGGCGAAAATTAATCAAATGTTTTATATCAGTATCCATTTATGCCTATATTTAATGAAAGGTTAAGAAAACAGATACAAATTTAATATAGAAAAACAGAATGTAGGCTAAAATTTTAATGGTTTACGGCATAATTATGGTAATATTAACTTTTTATTGATCAATTTATCCAGATTAAATCGGATTTGCCTTAATACAATTGTTTTTTATTTATTATTTCTAACCGTTAATCAATAAAATGCTCTATTTTTTTATAGTTTTCGTAAACTATTTAACTTTAGCTCTGTTTACTAAATAACTATTCAAAATAGGTGGTGGGGGATTTTAAAAAAAATAAAAATCTAATTCTTAAAACAAGCTCTTAAATGGAGGATATTGAGAATAAATACGAAGAGCTTAAAAAAGAGCTGATTTTTGCAAAGGCAAAAATTGGATTACTGCAAGAGACTCAAAACAAATTTGATTTTCTTGTTAATAATATTGATGAATTTATTTGGATAGCGAACAAAGAGCTCGAGTTTACTTACATAAGCCCAACCATTAATAAAGTGCTCGGCTTTACCGAAAAAGATTTTCTGCATAAACATATCATTAGCATTAAAACTCTCGAATCAAAAGAGTCAATACTAAAGAGTTATAATGATAGGAAAAAAGGTATATCAGTATATGATAAAAAACTTTGGACTTTTCAGGTTTATCATAAAAACGGAAGTATTGTTTGGATTGAGACATCAACCAACCCCATTATTAATGCAAATGGCGAATTTGAAGGTATTTTAGGAGTATCGCGTGATATTACTAAACAAAAAAAATCGGATGTAACCTTACAAAATAGTGAGTATAATTTTAGAATATTGAGCAATGCTTCTATTGAAATGCTATCGCTGAATTCATGCAATAATATTTTTAAATATGCAGCCAATACTATCTCAAAAAAACTTAACAATTGTATAGTTTTAGCATTCTCGATATCTGCCAATAAAAAACACTCGCAAATAGTTCATGTTGCCGGGGTTGAGCATAATACCCTAAAAAACATATCGGGATTAACCAATTTTAATATTTTCAATAAAAAATTGCCCATAAACAAAGCGTTAAATAAAAAAGCCATAACGGGTAAAGTTTTTGAATATAATAAAGGTTTTACTGAGTTTGCCTCTGCACAAATACCAAAAACAGCATCAAAAAAAATAGAGCAGCTTTTAAACATCAGCAAAATTTACTCTATTGGTATAATAAAAGACAAAGAGCAGTTTGGGGCATTATACATGTTTCCTAAAAACGATAAAATTGAAGAGCATATTGCATTTATTGAATCTTTTGCTAGCCTTACAAGTATAGTACTGCAACGGCAGCAACTAATTGAGGCTATTGATGTTAGTGAGGATAAATTTAAAACCATTTTTAAAAATACAAACTCAGTTATATCTATTCAAACCGATAAAAAACACCTGCTGGTAAATAAAGCATGGGAGAAAATTACAGGTTATACCGCTGAAGAATCAAAAACATTAAAACCAATTGACCTTATTCACCCAAACGATAGAGACAGTTTTATCGACATAACACAAAAAAAATTTAATGGTAAAGATGTATCTGCCAATCACCTGTTTCATTTAGTTGATAAGCACCTTTATGAAAAATGGATTGATATTTCGGCAACAGTTATTGAATATGAAGGAGCTAAAGCAATATTAATTATAGGTAACGATATAACCGAAAGGAAAAAGTCAGATTTAGAATTAAACAAATTCTCGACAGGTATTATGAATAGCCCATCGAGTATTGTAATTACCGATATTGCTGGTACTATTGAGTATGTAAACCCATTTTTTACTGAAACAACCGGTTATACTTATGAAGAAGCAATTGGGCAAAACCCAAAAATTTTAAGCTCGGGGAACAACCCAATAGAGCTATACGAAAATTTGTGGAGTACTATACTTAGAGGAGAAGTGTGGAATGGAGAGTTTCAAAATATTACAAAAAACAAGCAGCTTTATTGGGAATCGGCACGTATAGCTCCAATTTTTGACAGCAACGGTATAATAACCAATTTTATAGCCATTAAAGAGGATATTACCGAACGCAAAAGGACAATGGAGCTTATTGAACAGTCGGAAACCGATTTGCGCGAAATTAATGCCAAAAAAGATAAGTTTTTCTCAATTATTGCCCACGACTTGCGTAGTCCTTTTTCGGGATTAGCCGGATTAACATCCCTTTTAAAATCATCATTAAATGAACTTAGCAAAGAGCAAATTGAAAATTATATTGATTTAATAAACCAATCCTCACAGCATACTTTTAAACTGCTTGAGAACCTTTTATCATGGGCAAAAACACAAACCGGTAAAATTGAATTTGCTCCATCATATGTGAATTTGAGACAAATTATTGACGAAACGATATCGGTTGCTGCCATTTCAGCTAAAAACAAAATAATTGAAATTGAAATAAACATTGATAGCTATCAATCTGTTTATGCCGACGAAAATATGCTGAAAACAATAATACGCAACTTAGTATCAAATGCCGTTAAATACACTCATAAAAAGGGGACAATAAAAATATCATCTATTAATCAAATATTCAATAATAAAAAATATAACGTTATTGCTATTGCCGATAATGGAATGGGCATACCGAAAGATAAACAGGAAAAAGTATTTAATATTGAAAGTAATTATACCACAATAGGAACCGAAAAAGAAAAAGGAACAGGACTGGGACTGATTTTGTGTAAAGAATTTGTTGAAAAACATTTTGGGAAAATATGGTGCGAAAGCGAAGAAAATAAAGGTAGCACCTTTTACTTTTCACTCCCGGTTAAATAGAGCCTTTCTATAAATTCCATTCTCTTCGCCTACCTGCTGTAGGCAGGTTACGCACCTTTTAAAAAAAGTTAATTAAAAGTGGATTATAATTGTTACAACCTACTATTTATTAATATATTCACACCGTGGCTTGCAGGTTTTAAGAAAAAAGTGTTTTCTATCATTCCAATTTATTACTATCTTTACCCGCTAAATTAAATATTCAATGAATTACGACTTTTCAAGGGGCTGCCCCGTTCATAATATAAATTCGGAACAAACGTCAAATCTAAAAATTGACTATTCAGGCAAACTAAACGTATTTGACTGGTTAAAAAATATTCCGGAGGGAATTAAAAAAGATGAGATTTACGAAATACGTTTTAAAAATACGCGTAAAGGATACTTTTATAATTCAGATGGTTTGCGTTTAGACATTGGCGATATTGTAGCTGTTGAAGCATCGCCAGGACATGATATAGGAATTATATCGTTAAAAGGGATATTAGTGTTACACCAGTTAAAAAAACTAAACATATTGCCCAACAACGAATTAAAAACTATTTACCGCAAGGTTAAGCCAAACGATATTGAGAAATGGAAAGCTGCCATTGATATGGAAACCCCTACAATGATTGAGTCTCGAAAAATTAGCAGCGACCTAAAACTCAATATGAAAATTGGCGATGTTGAATACCAAGGCGATAAAACCAAAGCCATATTCTATTATATTGCCGACGAGCGGGTTGATTTTAGACAACTTATTAAAGTACTTGCCGAGCGATTCAGAATTAGGGTTGAAATGCGCCAAATTGGAGCAAGGCAAGAGGCAGGGCGTATTGGAGGAATAGGCTCATGCGGCAGAGAACTTTGCTGCTCAACATGGATTAGCAAATTTATTTCGGTAACAACAAATGCTGCAAGACACCAAGAGCTATCATTAAATCCTCAAAAACTTGCCGGACAATGCAGTAAACTCAAATGTTGTCTTAATTTTGAAATTGACAGCTATATGGATGAGCGAAAAGATTTTCCATCGGCTGAAATTGCCCTAAAAACAAATATGGGCAAGGCTATACACCTAAAAACCGATGTGTTTAGACATATTATGTGGTATATAGTTGATAACAATGATACCACAAGCATAGTACCAATTTGGGTTGAAAAGGTAAAAGAGATAATTGAGCTTAACAAAAAAGGTGAAGTAGCTGAAATTAGCCCTGCTATAAGTACAGAGCCTGAACTGAAAAAATCGCTTGACTTTACAAATAATGTTGGGCAAGAGAGCTTAACCCGTTTCGATAACCAACAAGACAAAAAAAGAAAAAAGAAAAACCGCAGGAATATACCAAAACGCAATGAAAAAAAGTAATGGTTTTATATGGGCTGTAATTATACTTTTATTTATGGCATGCGATTCAAATCGTGTTTTTGAAGAAAACAGAAGCTTATTAAATGAAACATGGCACAAAGACAGCACTTTAGTGTTTAATATTGAAATTACCGATACCCTATCGGTTTATAACATTTACTTAAATAATAGAATTACCCGCCAATACGAGTATAGTAACTTGTATTTATTTATTGATACCAAACTGCCCAACAACCAAATATTACGCGATACCGTTGAATGTTTATTACGCAACCCTGCAGGTAAAATTTTAGGCAAAGGGTTTGGCAATGTATGGTCAAATAAAATACCGTACCGCAAACACATTAGATTTCCATACTATGGAAACTACAAATTTACAATTAAACAAGCAATGCGTGATGAACAACTAAAGTACATACTTGATGCTGGTATAAGAATTGAAAAATCAAAAATAAAATAACTGTGGGAAAAGGAAAATTGCAGAAGTTTCAGGAAAATGCAACTTTTAATCATGTAATTGAACCTGACATTAAAGCACATGTAACACAAAACCACCCTTTAAAAGGAAATTGGAAAAATAAGTTTTTTAAAAACCAAAACCCAATAATTTTAGAATTGGGATGTGGCAAAGGAGAATACTCTGTTGGATTAGCTCGAAAATTTGCAAACAAAAATTTTATTGGCATCGATATTAAAGGAGCCCGTATTTGGAAAGGTGCCAAAATAAGCTTTGAAGAAAAACTTACCAATATTGCATTTTTACGCACACAAATTGACACAATAAATTCCTTTTTTACTGAAGCTGAAGTAGATGAAATATGGATAACTTTTCCTGACCCCCAAATGAAAAAACGCCGTGCAAAAAAACGGCTCACATCAACAGGGTTTTTATTGCGGTATCAAAAATTATTAAAACAAAATGGCATTATTCACCTGAAAACCGACAGTACATTTTTATACGAATATACAAATACAGTAGCAAATAAAAATAACTTAACGGTTATTAAAAAAAGCCCAAACCTTTATACCGAAGAATGGGCTGACGAAATATTATCAATAAAAACCCATTACGAAAAACTACATATTGATGATGGCAATACAATTAATTACATATCGTTTAAGCTAAATAATAGTATTAAATTGATAGAACCTGATTTTGATGGGGAAAGATATATATCAAAAAATATATGATGTAGCTAGGCAAATACCAAACGGCAGGGTTACAAATTACGGATCAATTGCACGTTATATTGGTACTGCAAAAGCTTCGCGTATGGTTGGCTATGCCATGAACAGCTCTCACACTCAAAAGAAATTTGTGCCTGCACACCGAGTGGTTAATCGTGTTGGAATATTAACCGGTAAAAATCATTTTGGTGGACCAAATACAATGAAAGAGCTGCTTGAAAGCGAAGGTGCTATTATTGAAAATGATAAAATAATAAATTTTAAAGAACTTTTTTGGGATCCGGGTAAAGAATTGCGCTAATAAAACTAACTATGGAAAAACTTATTTTTGCCACCAATAACCAGCACAAACTTACCGAGGTAAAAAAAATGCTAAATGGTATGTATCAGGTATTAGGACTTGAAGAGGCAGGTATTTTTGAAGATATTCTGGAAAATGAACCTACCCTTGAAGGAAATGCCCGTACCAAAGCATATTTTGTACATAAAAAGCTTAAAACCAATGTTTTTGCCGACGATACCGGTCTTGAAATTAAAGCTTTAAACAACGAACCGGGTGTTTTTTCGGCACGTTACGCAGGATCAAAAAAAAATTCAATTGACAATATGAGCCTTGTGCTTGAAAAAATGAAAGGCAAAACCATGCGCACAGCACAATTCCGCACATCAATTTGTTTAATACTCAATAATAACGAACAAATGTTTGAAGGCATTGTAAAAGGTAAAATACTTAATAGCCCAATAGGTAATACAGGTTTTGGCTACGACCCCATTTTTGAACCCGAAGGTTACTCAATATCTTTTGCACAAATGGAGATGGATGAAAAAAACAAAATAAGCCACCGTGGCAAAGCTGTTGCCAAATTGATTAAATTTTTAAAAACATAAACAAAATAATTCCTCTGTTTTTGAGTTTATTAAATAATAAAAGAATTATTGACAGTATTTTAATGATAAAAAATGTTTTCTCTGTATTCTTGGTGCTCCCTGCTATATGGCAGGGTGGTTTGCTTAAAAAATTTAAACAAATGAAACGAACATATAAATTTAATTTTCGGATATTATTACTGCTAAGTTTGCTAATTACATTACAAACAAATGGACAAGTACCGGTAGGCACTTGGCGCGATCATTTACCATATAGCAATGGGCAGGTTATAGCAACTACCAATGATAGGATATATTGTGCAACCGATTTGGCACTTTTTTATTATGAAAAAAATGACGATGCAATATACAAACTCTCAAAAATTAATAAACTAACTGACATTGAAGTAGGCTACATAGCTTATAACAAAAATAATAACAAACTAATTATAGGCTACATAAACGGTAACATTGATGTTTTAGAAGGCGACACAAAATACAATTTTCCCGATATTAAACTAAAAAACATGACCGGCGACAAGCGTATTTACCATATACAAATTAGTAATGGTTTTGCCTACCTGTCAACCGGATTTGGCATTGTTGTATTTAATTTAGAAAAAAATGAATTTGCCGACACATATATTATTGGTCCCGGAGGCTCATATTTGAAAATAAACAGTACTGCCGTTTATAATAATCATATTTACGCCTTAACCGATAATGGCATATTAAAAGGCGACCTTGACGATCCTTTTTTGGGCAATTTTGAGAATTGGACAAAGGTTGACAGTTTACTAAACCCCAATGAAAACTATTACACCTCAACGGTTTTTAATAATGAACTGCTGGTTGTAAACAAAATTAACAATACCGATTCGTGCCATGTAAACTCATACGATGGAAATAAATGGGACACCATTATTACCCATTTGTCGAGAATAAAATCTATATCTTCAGAGGGTTCTGCACTTTCAATAGTATCAGAATGGGGCGTTGGTATTTACGATAACCTATTTAATAGAATAAAATGGCATTCGTCATATTGGGCACAACACGCAATTTATGATAAGGATGAAAACCTTTGGATTGCCGATGTAAAAAAAGGGATGGTGCTAACAAATAAAACGCACAACGAAAAAATTATTCTACCCAATGGCCCTGCAAATAACAATGTATTTAATGTATTTAATAATAACGGTAGCATTTTGGTGGCACCGGGCGGTTATGTCAAATCAGGACAAAACATGTACTATCATGCAAATGTTTATAATTTTAGCGATGAACAATGGTTTAACCTTACCGATGATGAAGATAATAGTGAAAAAGTTGAAGATTTACGAAGTATTGTAAATTTTGCATCGCAACAAAACAGCAACCATTATATGGCAGGCACATGGTATTACGGGTTAATTGAAGTTGAAAACGATAAAATTATTAATACCTATAACAATGAAAATACCGATGGCATTTTAGGAAATGTTATTGGAGGGCTAACATACGATAAATACGGTAATTTATATATTGTTAATAATTATTCGTTAACCCCCTTTGTTGTTAAAACCCCCGATAATAAATGGTACCATTACTCGTATGATCCGGCTTGGGAAGATATGGTTGTCAACAGCTCATGTAAATTAATAAATACTTATAATAATGATAAATGGACAATATCATCGCGAGGAAAAGGAATTTTAGTATATAACGATAACCGTACTCCTGAATACGAAGCCGATGACGTATATAAAAGGTTTGACCTAAGGGATGATGATAACAAGATAATTGACAAACAGCTAAACGATATTGTACAAGACGTTGAAGGCTCAATTTGGATTGCAAGCAGCGATGGAATTGCAGTTTATGATTATCCGCAATATGTATTAAACGACGACCGTGATTTTTATGCCCGAATACCCCAAATAGTTATTGACGGGTTTTTACAACCATTGCTTGAAGGCGAAAATGTAACAGCCATTGCCGTTGACGGGGCAAATCGAAAATGGTTGGGAACATCGGGAGGAGGATTGTTTTTAGTATCGCCCGACGGAACAGAGCAGATTATGATTTGGAATACCGAAAATTCAAAACTGCTATCGAACAATATATCATCAATAGATATTAACCATAATACCGGCGAGGTTTTTATTGGCACCGATAAGGGTATGCAATCATATAAAGGCACAGCAACCAAATACCAAAAAGATTATAGTAATATTTATGCTTTTCCGAATCCTGTTGAGGGCGACTATAACGGTATAATTACCATTAGGGGATTAATGTACCAAACCAGTGTTAAAATAACCGATATATCGGGGCATTTAGTGTTTGAGACCATTAGCAACGGCGGCGATGCCATATGGAACGGGAAAGATATGACAGGAAACAAAGTTGCAGCAGGTATTTACCTTGTTTTATGTACAACACCCGATGGATCGGAGGATGAAACTACCAAAATACTATTTGTTAAATAACAACAATAAAATAAAAACACAAAAGGTTTTTTTATAGTTTAAAATATTTTTATGATTATTCTGACAATTGCTAAACTTTTAAATGGCTACATTGTTGTCAATTAACAATTTAACAATGATTACTGATACCTCAATAATTATACTTAACTATACCCGTTACTCCGACTCATCTATAATTGTTAATGCACTATCTGAGCACTTTGGCCGTATATCGTTTATGGTTTATGGCATAAACTCAAAAAACCGCAGCAAATTAACCGCTTTTCAACCTTTGTTTTTGCTTAATGCCCAACTATATTATAAGCCCAATAGAGGATTACAAAAATTAAAAGAGTACAAAATAAACCCTCCTCTATATAACCTTACTTCAGATATAAGAAAAAGCACACTCGCGATATTTATTGCCGAGCTGCTTTTAAAAACAATAAAAGAGGAATATGCGGATAAAAACCTGTTTGATTTTATAAAAACATCAATACAATTACTTGAAATGCTTGAGAACAACCATGCTATTTTTCCTTTGGTGTTTTTATTAAAACTATCGCGCTTTTTGGGCTTTGCCCCCGAACCCGATAGCTCAAATTCTAAATACTACGACTATAAAAATGGCGTTGCAGTTAACTCAAAACCACACCACCACTATTACCTAAAACAAACCGATTTTAACACATGTATTGTACTTATAAATACAAATTTTAACAATTTGGGCAGAATAAAAATTAATAAAGAACAACGCAATACTATCTTAAATATACTCCTTAATTTATATGAAATTCATATTCTAAATTTTCAATCATTAAAATCGTATCCGGTTTTAAAAGAGGTTTTTAGTTAAAACCCTTTTATGTGCAAAAACTGGTAATGATTAGGAATCAAAGCTCAAATACATTTATGTTAAAAGCAAAGATGCTTTCTGAAAAAAATGATAGTGGAATTACTATTCTAATACCACTTACACTCAAAAGTAGTAGTAGAATCTCCTTTAGCTTTTGATGTTAAAATATTTACCTCAACACCTTTGCAGCCCGAAATTTCAAGTGCTCTTTCGTACCACCCTGCAATACGGTTTTCAATTATATCACTTGATTCATCAAACTTTGTAATAATAACTTGAACAGATTTTTCTCTAGCATTTGCAATCTCCAATTTTGAGGGGGAGTAATAGGCAGAAATAATTCTTTCGGCTCTTGAAATAATATGTTTTGGCGTGCTAAACTTCACGTAAATTTTATAAATACCTTTTAAAGCTGTTTCAGCACTAAATCTACCAAGTTCTCTTCCGCCTTTTACAATATCATTATTAAAAAATAATTTAGCAACAGCAATTGAAGGAATGGTAGAAGCCTCTTTAATTGGATACCAATTATTTGTTCTCACATCATTTACTATTTGAGATGATTTTACAGGCAACGATTTAATCCAGTTAGCATACTCACTTGGATATTTTGTTTTTACAAATTCAGAAACTGATTTTACTGCTGTACCTTTTATTTCCATAATACTATTTTTTCTTAATTTTGTTAAATTAGTTTTTCCAAATTTTATCAATTTATTGATACTCTTTATTTCAAAAAATGTTACACTTTTTATTTTCTTTTTAATTTTACGCATGTTTACAAATAAAATTAACACTAACACTTGAGCAAATCATAATTGAACAAGCTAAACTCTATGCAAAGAATAAAGGGTGGAGTTTATCCGAACTTATTAAAAACTTTCTAAAAGTTAATCAAAAGAAAATGCCAACTGGTAAAAGCTATAATCTTTCAACTTATACCATTTTAAAATCAAAACTGCTGGTCTCCCCGAAAAAAAACGAGAATAAACAATACCAATGTAGAAGCAATGTTAATATATAAATGCTAATGAAATATATCAATAAATCTGTTTCATAATCGGTATTAATCGACAATAATCAATGATTTGGCAATACTTTTTAAGTTACTCTTTAACATTACAACATACTGCCCCTTGGGCAGGTTGCCAATATAAATACTCTTCCTATTTTCGGATACTTCCATTACCTTTTTACCAATAATATTAAAAATAACAATTGAATTAAAGTCTCTATTGCTTTTAATACTTACCTCATTTTTTGCGGGGTTAGGATACAAAGTAACCAACAACTCTTTATCAAATGTAATACCAGTAGTCTCCCAAATTTCACCAACATACTCGGGATGGTCAATAAACGGGTTACGATTATTTTGATAGCCATAAATAACATTATTACGGTGCTGCTCAAAATCACTAACAGGGTCGGCATTATGCCATTCAAGCAAATCGGCAAGCAAGGCATGTAAAGGCTCGGTTGTATAATTATCAGCCGGAATATAATCTATAACCTCCAAATCGGGTTCGCCACCATCGCCCTCGTAACGTGTAGCCATATAAAAAATTATACGTGCCACATCTCCCTTATCTTCATCGCGTGGTTTCCAAAACCAATTGGTTGAGCTGGTATAGCTACCTGTATTTATACCATTATATTGGTATGGCTCGCTACAATTGGCAAACCACCGGTTATTACGAGCCGAGTTAACTGCAGGAATACAGGCACGTAAGTTATGCAAATCGCTGCCTGCCCCTTTGGTACTGTTGCTAACACTGCCAATACCCCGCGATTTTGCCCAAACATGCTCACGATTCCATGTAACGCCCGAATCCCATTCGCCACTTACGCTATGGTTTGAATATATTACCAAAACATTGCTGCTGCTGTCGGGGTCAACATCAGCCTCATCTAAAATATACCGTGCATCACCATACGATTTTTTTATATGTCCTTCAATTATACTATTCAATGCCTGCTTTAACTCTTCGCCTGTTTTGCCCTCAGCATCATAATAATACCCATCAGGAATTTGGGCTGTTAGTTTTAAAGCAATAATTACTAAAGCCAATAATATATTTAGTGCTTTTTTATACATTTTGTGAAATTTTAATATTTCTATTACAACTCCTAAGTTAATTGATTTTGCTATTTTTGCATCAGTAAAACCAATATTGTTATGAGAATTGTATTGCAGCGTGTAAGCATGGCATCGGTAACCATAAAAAACAAAATAGTTTCAGAAATTGGCATCGGCATACTTATTTTATTAGGTATTGAAAATGCCGACTCTGACGAAGATATTAATCGGCTTTGCGGTAAAATTTCACGCATGCGCATTTTTGACGATGATAACGGTGTAATGAACAAATCGGTTACAGACATAAAAGGAGAGATTATTGTGGTGTCGCAGTTTACATTGCATGCATCAACAAAAAAAGGCAACCGCCCATCATATATTCGGGCATCAAAACCTGATATTGCCATTCCCATGTATAATAAGTTTGTTGAAGTTTTACGCACTGAATCGGGCTGTACGGTTAAAACAGGGCAATTCGGTGCCACAATGAATGTGGCATTGGTTAACAACGGTCCTGTTACAATAATTATTGACAGTAAAAATAAGGATTTTTAACTTTTTTATTCGTGCACCTGTTTGCTACAGTAAGTCAGGTCTGCGGTAAAAAAAATAAACATATGAAAAAGCAACTAACAATTGATAAAGCACAAAAACAGGTTGATAGCTGGATAAAAACCTACGGAGTGCGATATTTTTCAGAACTTACCAATATGGCACTGCTTACCGAGGAGGTTGGTGAGCTGGCACGTATAATGGCACGTACATATGGCGACCAATCGTTTAAAAATCCTGAAGAAAAAGCAAACCTTTCCGACGAAATGGCCGATGTATTGTGGGTACTTATCTGTATGGCAAACCAAACAGGCATAAACCTTACAGAGGCCTTTCAAAAAAATATTGAAAAGAAAACTTTAAGGGATAATGAAAGACATAAAAATAATACTAAACTTAATAAAAATGTTTAGTATTAGCTAACAACAAACAGCAATAATGGAAATACTAAAAAAATACCCTATCCCCTTTACCGAAAACGATGTGGCAAAAATGGTAATAGAAGCAAAAACGCTTGCCAAAGAGATGTTTACTGTTGATAACCTAAAGTTAGCATTTAGCCTTATTGATCTAACATCGTTAAACTCTACCGATAAAAAAGAGAAAGGACGGCAATTGGCTGAAAAGGTAAATGATTTTGCACTAAAATTTGATGGAATACCCGATGTAGCCGCAATTTGTGTTTACCCAACATTAGTAAAAACTGTTGCCACTTATTTAAAAATAAAAACTGTTGGCTTGGCTTCGGTAGGTGCTGGTTTTCCTTCGTCGCAAACCTTTTTAGAAGTTAAGGTGCTTGAGTGCAAAAAAGCAGCACAAAACGGCGCCACCGATATTGACATAGTAATTTCGCTTGGCACATGGCTTGCCGGCGATTATACTACTGTTTTTAACGAAATAAAAGCCATTAAAGAAGCAATTGGTCATTCGCACCTAAAAGTTATACTTGAAACAGGAGCCTTAACAACTATTGAGCATATATGGAATGCAAGTATTGTAGCCATGGAGGCCGGTGCCGATTTTATTAAAACCAGTACCGGAAAAACAGACCCGGCAGCAACTCCCGAAGCGGTTTATATTATGAGCAAAGCTATTAAGACCTATAATAAAAATACCGGAAAAAAAGTTGGAATAAAACCGGCAGGCGGAATGGTGGTTTCACAAGATGCTTTAGTTTATTTGGCAATTGTAAAAATGGTTTTGGGCAATAGCTGGTTAAACAAAAAGATGTTCCGTTTGGGGGCAAGCCGCTTGGCAAATAACATTGTTGCCGATATTATTAAACTTGAAACGGGTAGAGATGAACTGGTTTACTATTTTTAAACAGTACTTGCCCAAAAACACCAAATTTCTGCGTTACGCCTGCCTTGTCGGCAGACAGGCTTGCCAATAAATTGGTCATCCGCCGCGGCGGACTACATTTTATTGACTTCACAAGCCCTGCCCGACTAATCGTTCAGGTTTACCTTAAGGCGGACTTGAACTTGACGTTTTTTGGCTAAGCACTCAAAAACATAGAATATGCTGCATATAAATTTTACTTATTTTTATTAGTTTTTAAAAATTAATGGTCGCTTTCAAAGACAAATTATTGTAAATAATTTTTCAGTTTACGCAATATCAGCAAAATATCCCTCGGTTTTTTTAAAATACAGCAGTCCCATAAAAAACAACACAATAGCACTTATTACGCTAACTAATAATAACTGTGCATCTGGTGGCGAATGTATAACTGCACCGCGCATTAAATTTACCGCCCCGCTCATTGGGTTTATCGCTATTAAATACTTTGCCCATGGGTAGGTTATTATTGATACCGGATAAATTACCGGAGTTAAAAACATAAGTGCTTGCACCAAAAAGGGTATTATATACCTAAAATCGCGGTACTTAACATTTAGGGCAGCTAATAGTGTGCCCATACCAAATACAGTAATAATTGTTAATATTAACGATGCCGGAACATATACCAGCAATAACCACGAAAAGGCTATTTTATAATAAAACATAAGCCCTATAAACACTACAAATGCCATAAAAAAGTCGAATGCTGCAACCAATATGCTCGACATAGGAATAATTAATCTTGGAAAATATATTTTTTTAATAATATTGGCATTGGTTACCATACTGTTTGCCGATGATGTCATTCCGCTTGCAAAAACATTCCAAATAATAAGTCCCGAATAGGCAAAAATAGGGTAAGGTATCCCATCGGAAGGTACATTTAATAACTTACCAAAAAACACCGAGAAAATAATCATGGTTAAAAAGGGCTGCAATATAGCCCATAAAAAACCTATAAAGGTTTGCTTATACTTTACCTTTATATCGCGCCATGTAAAAAAGTAAAAAAGCTCTTTGTATTGCCAAATTTCTTTTAGGTTTAGCGATATTCCCCGTTGGGGTTTTATTTTATACTCTATTTGTGATTGCATAACAATTGCTTTATTGCTGCAAAGTTAAGCATTTGCCTTTAACACAAGTGGGTATTTGGTTATATAATACCAATTATACCATTTTAAAATCAAAATTACTGGTATAATGCCAATGTAGAAGCAATGTTGATATATGAATACTAATGAAATATATCGGCAAAATTGCTTCACAATCGGTATAATTTATTTATCGGGCGTTTTGCATCACAACTGGTATAAAACCTAAACTGAACGATTAATTTTCAGATGTTATCTCTTTTGGGTTTGTAATTCTGGCAAATTCCATCCAACTTGTTCGTTGTGGTCTTTCGGTAATATTATTTGATATTGCAATGCCGCATTTTTTAACAAAATACTTATGAAATGCAAGTGATGGTGTTAATTCGGGATGAAAAATAGTTGCTAAGCAGTTATCATCTTCGGCAGCAGCAATATAGTCATCAATTTTTAATAAAACCTCAACCCCTTTTCCTACCGAAATTATTTTTGGCGCCCTTATAAAAGTCAGTTCAATTTCTCCATTTGCTACTTTTGGTATCTTTACATTTGTATTAAAACTATCAATCTGAAAACCAAAAGCATTTCGGGCAATAGTTATATCCATTAAACCCAGTTGTGTTTGTTCATCTTCAATTTTGTTCGACAATAAAATAGCACCGGCACAGGTTCCCCAAATTTTCATACCATTAGCAAATGCTTCATTAATTTTTGGAGCAATATCAAAAATATTTAATAACCTTATTAAGCATGAACTCTCGCCACCAGGCAAAATCAATCCTGCCAAATTGCTTAATTGCGATGCCTCTTTTACTCGAATTGCCTCAATGCCCAATGCCTGTAAATGATAAATATGCTCGTGTACACCTCCTTGCAAATCTAAAACACCTATTTTATCTCTTTTTGCCATACTTTTTAACTTGAAAAACCTGCCTAAAATATTGGCAGGTTTTAAAAATAGTCAATATTCTTACTAAATTACCAACCTCTTCCGGCAAGTTTATCTTCTTCCTTCATTGTTGAAATACCAATTCCAACCATTGGTTCACCAATACCTTTTGATGCCTCCATAACTTTTGCAGCATCGTTAAAATAGGTTGTAGCTTTAACAATTGCACGAGCCCTTAATGCAGG
This sequence comes from uncultured Bacteroidales bacterium, assembly GCA_965370965.1. GTDB lineage: Bacteria > Bacteroidota > Bacteroidia > Bacteroidales > SZUA-534 > GH45. The sequence goes on along the minus strand of CBDUWQ010000063.1, from coordinate 955 downwards.
GTCGCCCGATTTGAATATGCCCGAACCCACAAAAACACCATCACAGCCCAACTGCATCATAAGTGCAGCATCGGCAGGTGTGGCAATACCACCGGCAGCAAAATTTACTACTGGTAAACGGCCAAGTTTGCGTACCTGTTGAGCAATATTGTATGGCACACCATTATCACGGCAAAAAGGCATTACTTCAGCCTCGTCTAATCCGCAAAGAATACGAATATCTTTATTCATTTGACGCATATGTCGCACTGCCTCAACTACATCACCTGTTCCGGCTTCGCCTTTGGTTCTAATCATAGCTGCGCCTTCAGCAATTCTACGTGCTGCCTCACCCAAGTTGCGGGCGCCACAAACAAATGGAATCTTAAATTTTGATTTATCAATATGGTTCTCCTCATCGGCAGGTGTTAATACCTCGCTCTCGTCAATATAGTCAATTTTTAAAGCCTCAAGAATCTGAGCCTCAACAAAATGCCCAATCCTTGCTTTAGCCATTACAGGTATTTTTACTGTTTTTTGAATCTTGGCAATCATTTCCGGATCAGACATGCGTGATACACCACCATCGGCACGAATATCGGCCGGCACACGCTCTAAAGCCATAACAGCAACAGCACCAGCCTCTTCAGCAATTTTTGCCTGCTCAGGGTTTATAACATCCATAATTACCCCACCTTTTAGCATTTGTGCAAGCTGTGCATTTAATTCAAAACGATTATTGCTCATGAAAATATTTTTTTTAATTAATTATTATTTAAATAGCTTTTATATTAACCCTTTTTGTTACATGATAATTTTTATATCGCATAAAAGCTTAATATTTTGTGCAAAATTAGTGAAAAAACCGACAAAATTATCATTTATTAAACAGCTTTACGGATAGTTTTACCATTCTGCTTTTTAAGCAAAGCAAAGGCGTAGCTTTTAATTAAAAAATGAAGTTAACAATTAGTTT
>CBDUWQ010000062.1:0-18132 GCA_965370965.1 uncultured Bacteroidales bacterium | reverse complement strand
GTTTCCGATGCCTTACAGCTACATCAAACTAAACGCATGAATTATTCAGGCTAAACTCTTATCAAATCCTAACATACAACTTATATATTTGTTTATTGTATAAACAAAAAAGAGGAGCAAAAGCTCCTCTTTTTTGTTTTGTATTTTTTTTAATTACCTGTTAATATATGATAGAATAACAACGGCAGCACCCTCTTTACCGTCTTTAAACAAAATATTAATACTGTACATTCCAGTTTTTTGGCATTGAAACCCAATTGCCTTAACAAAAGTTCCATCACTTCTAATATTTGTTCCTAACATTTTGACATTCTCTTTAAGTTGAATAATAGCTTCACCTGCATACCCTTCGGCATTACAAGCCGATAGTTTATACATTGTACCTTTATTCATAATAACATTAAATTTAGCTGTTGGTGGTGTTACGCTACTGGCCGATAGTTTAACTTTATAGTCTTTTAAATAGGTGGCATTACCAATACCCAATGCACAAACATTAACTAATTCATCGCTTTGGGCAAAAGTTTTATTAACCTGAAACCCAAATATAATGGCAAATATTATTATTAATACTCTTTTCATTTGTTTAAAATTTTACAAATTAATTATTTTATTCCTCACATCAGATATTGCAGTAATAATGTTGTTAAGTGTTTCATCAGAAATATCAACATTCTGCTTATCGTTTTGAATAATAATTAACATGCCATCAACTTCTTTAGCCTCGGGTTCACCCATTTCGTATGTAATTTTAACTCCCTCATACTCTTTTTTAATAAGCTCAATATCTTTAACAAGTTCTGCAAAATTAGAGTCTCCTTTATAGTTTTTAAGTATTAAAATTAAATCGTTTAATACTAGTTTTTGTGTAGCTATACGGTCAATTATATGCTCATTTGGAACTTCTTTTGCAACTTGTGCAGCAAGGTACATTCCTTCAACCCACATGCCGGTAACAATTAATGAGCTAATATTGCTTCGGTTTGCTTTGCGCAAATACTCATCCATGTGATTAAAGCTTGATACTGAGATATACATTAGAGAATCTAAATTCTCATTATTTGTAGCAAGCCTTTTAATAGTATTAAAATCAAAAAACTGTCCAATACGTAATTCATTGGCCAATTTTTTTATTGAGGTCATGTTATTGATTACCGAACCGGTTTTTTCATACATGTTCAAATAACCTAAATCACAACCATACACGCCAAGGTTAAGAGCTTGCTTAAAATTTGTATTTAGGTCATCAATTCTATCTGTTGATGCCAATAGTTTTTGTGAAAATGGCACTCCTGTTGATTTTAACAAGGCTGCCATTTCAACAGGCGAAGAAATATTATCAATAATATCTCCCATTGCCTCTTGCGAAATCATAAGGGGTTTTTCATCTCCAAAAATATCTTCAGGGATTTCAATATCGTCTGATGCCTTTTTATTGCCAATTCCATGACATCCTACTTGACTAAAGGCTATTGCAATTAAAGCAATAAAAACCAAATTATACCTTTTTCTCATCATTAGCTTTTTTATTTTATTTACAAAAGTAAGCCTTTTTTACAATATTTAAAAGTGTTAACTATTATCTATTTTTGAAACAAATTTAAAATTTTCTTTAACCAATCATAATATAATGCAACATAACTAAATATTGTCATTACCCAAACAGCCCACATATTAAACCAAAATGTATCTATATCGCGACCGGCAAAATGTTTAACAGGCGAATAAAACTGGGCTCTAAAATCAAAAGCATGCTTTATCCATGGGGTTTCATAAATAGGTTCGGTTTGTTGAATCAGGCGGTCTTTATAGGCAATTATTTTATTTTTTTCATATATTTTCCTTACAATATCCGACACCGCTTCGTTATGGTATCTTTGTCTCCTCTTATTATAAACTCCCGGATATTTTTTATCTAAATAGTTTATTATTTTTTCGCGTTTACTGCTTGCATTACTTGATACATTGGTATAATACGATTCAAGCTGTTCAATATATTCTGAAGTATAGTAGCCAATTTCAGTAGTAAACTTTTCGGGTGTTAAATCATCAATATAATCAAATTCAACCTCTTTTACCCTAACAGATTCTCTGTATAACTCATTTTTAAGGAGTCCTAATTTTTCAGCAAATATGCTTTTTATTGAATCATTATTGATGTCGGCAGCTGTAATACAGTAATCAATTCTGTCTTTTAGTTCAGGAATATAGTAAACGTATTTAAAATCGGCAGTGTACATTTGTTTTTCCAATTCATAAAAATCTTGTTCAAATTTATTGTCTTTGTATTGCCGCACCATTAGCCCCTCATAAACCCAACGTGTTGCCATAAATTCACAAACCATAGGTACTCCTTCAACGCTGCCAATTGCCCTGTTAAGTTTGTCAAAGCTAAACATGGCACCTCCTAAGGCCATTTGTGGTATCATAACCAAAGGTATCATTATGTATATGGTTACGGCCGAATTAAATGCTGATGATAGGTTTAATCCTAATAGGTTAGAGAATGTGGCAATGGAAAACAATGCCCACCAATACTCAAACCATAGTCCACCTTCAATACCGAGTATTATATTGCCTACTAATACAAACAAAAAAGCCTGAATTGCCGATAATATCAATAATATAGATATTTTAGAGATTAAATAGCTTGAACGGCTTAGGTTCAAGAATGCTTCACGTTTAAGTATTTTCCGGTCTTTAAAAATTTCTTCGCCACTAACCATTAACCCTAAAAACATGGCAACAATCATGCTCATGAAAATGTATATTGGGATATTCTCGTTTTCGCGAAAAATGTAGAAATTAGAATTTGGGTCGGCTATATATCTAATTAAAAATGATAGTATAAAGCCAAGCAATGGGGCTTCAAGTATATTTAATAATATGTATTGCCTGTTACTTATTTTAGCCAGCGAGTCGCGCTTAAAATAAATCATTGCTTGTTTAAACCAGCTTGGTATATTTAATGATTTTGGTGGTTCTTCATTTAAATCAGCATGTTTTTCATGGTTTTGTAACTTCTTATATTTTCCTTCCCACTCTTCAGCCGCAACTTTACGTTTATTGGTATATCTACCAAATTCATCAACTACTTGGGCATCAATAATGTTAAAAATTAATTCAGGGTTTACATTACCACAGGTCTGGCACTCGCCCACTTCGCTGTTAATTTGTGCATCAAGTTTTTTGAAATAGGTAACTGCCTCAACCGGGTTTCCATAATATATTTCATAGCCTCCTGTATCAAGAATAATCATTTTATCGAACATCTTGTATATTTCGGAGGATGGTTGATGTATTACAACAAAAATAAGCTTCCCTTTCATCGATAGCTCCCTGAGCAAGTCCATTACATTTTCGGAGTCGCGCGATGACAGACCAGAAGTTGGTTCATCAACAAACAGTATGGGCGGTTCACGAATAAGTTCTAAAGCAATATTAAGTCTTTTGCGCTGGCCTCCGCTTATTGTTTTATTAAGGGGCGATCCAACTTTAAGGTCTTTACGGTCAATTAAACCAAGGCTTGTTAATGTTGCCTCAACTCTTTTGTGCAGTTCTTTTTCGCTAAAGTCTTTAAAGCACAGTTTTGCGTTAAAATAAAGGTTTTGATAAACTGTCAATTCTTCAATTAACAAATCGTCTTGCGGAATATATCCTATAACACCTTTCATTTTTTCATTTTCGGTGTGCAGGTTTATCCCGTTTATCAAAACCTCTCCATTTGAAGGGGCTTCAATTCCTGTTAATACGTTTAATAGTGTGGTTTTGCCGGCACCACTGGCACCCATTATTCCAATAAGGCGACCTTGCTCTTCGCTAAGGTTAATATCGCGCAATCCTATTCCACCGTTTGGAAATTTGAATTCAACATTGTTTACATTATAGGTAATACGAGCCGATGTGGCATCGCTCATATATTTTGATACTATATCGCTATAATATATAGGTTTTCCTTTTGGAAAACGGATGGAGCTACCGTTGGCAAAAAGGTAAATCCGGTTTGACCTTACAGGCAAGCCATTTAATAGCACTTCTTGTTTTCCTGTATATCGTAAAAAATACAGTTCAACACTTTTTATATGAAGGATAAATACTTCGTTATCAAGTTCGGCACTTTCAATATGCTTTGCATTTTCAAATTGATGTTTTTTATCATCAATTATTAAAACACTTGGTATATCTAAGCTATCTATTGCATCGTGAACTACAAAAGTTTCTGTTCCTTTAAATTCATCAACTGAGATATTAAAAACCTCGGCAACGGTATTAAGAATAGCCATTCGCTGCTCGGTAAATTTTTTATCGGCAGCTACCAATTCAAAAAGGCGAACTAATACAACAACTTTTTGTTCTTGGGTAAGTGTTTTGTTAATTTTTTTGCATATTCCAAGAATCCTTACGGAATCTTTAACCGATGTGAGTTTTATTTTTTCGTTACCCTCTTTTTTCTCTTTGTTATCTTCACGGCTTTTAATCCCTGCGTCTTGAAAAAACAGCCCCATATACTCCTCAACAAAGTCGGCGCTAAGCTGTGTTGTAAGAAAACTTTCAACAAAATCAATTTCGCTATCTTCAACTCCTCCATCTTGCTTTGCAATAATGGCAAAAAGCTTCATTAGCGCTTTTAAGATCTCTTCACTCATTTTTTAGGGTAATTACTGATAAAACATAATATGGTATCAACCAAAATTATCTGTTTAGTCCATTGAGTATCTGATTTGCTCAAATGGTACTTCAACAATATCGGCATATTCTTCTCCGGCTTCTTCCATATCTTCGTCATCATCAGGAAAATGCCAACGCACCAATACTTCTTTACCGGACTCATACATCTCTTCAAGTTTTAAAAGAATGTCGAGTAACATTTTTGATGAGGCTGTATTAAAGTAAACCAGTTTAAAGTTAAATACAGTTTTGCCTACAACTTCTTCAGAATACCTGTCAAGCCAATCGATTATAGGCTCGTAAAATGCTGCCACATCTTCCGGCAATGATCTGCCTGATACCTCAAATATTTCATTTGCCACGTCCATTGTTACACTCGGTGTGTCGTCGGTTCCAACTATTTTAATCACTTCCATAATTCAATTATATTAATTGTTATTTCTCCATATTTTACTTGTTAACACAAAAAAGGAATGCTCGTCGTTTAATGACAAAAAATTATAGCTAAGTTTATTGCCAGTTTTTTTTGCCATATCAATAAAACCAAGTCCTGCTCCTCCTTTATGTGAAAGTCTGCCTTCTTTAATTTGATGTTTGTATAACTGTTTAAGGCCATCTTTGTCAAGGCTGTTAATTTTTTCAAGCACTTCTGTCATTTCGGGAATTTTACTTTTACTTAGTATATTGCCTGTAGTAATGGTATATGCATCATCGTTTTTACATAGTAAGAAAACACCCCTGCCATCTTTTAATTTTCCCGAGTCATCAAGGCATTCGGCATGTTTCCCTAAATTTTGCAAGCATTCTACCATTACATGAAATACTTTTTTTTGTGTAGAATGCGATTCTTCATCTAACTGCATGTTTGTTTCAGTTAGCGATGTAAATGCTTTTGTAATTTGGTGTGTTATTTCCCCTTCATAAACTAGTTGAACTTTTTGTTCATTCATGGATTTATAAAAACTGTAAACAAACTCCAAAAATTCTTTAATATATGTGTCTTTCCCGTCCATAGCAGGTAAAATTAAAATTTAAAATTCAATTCCTATTAATAAAACATCATCAATTTGTTTATATTGCCCTTTATATTCTTCAAAATCTTTTTCAAAAAGGGTTTTATATTCTTTCATTTCTAAATCAGGGTTAGCTAAAATCTTTTCTCTTATTCTTATTGCCTGATATTTTCTTCCTTTATCACCACCAACTTGGTCAGGCAATCCGTCGGAAAAGAAAAACACTTTATCACCATTTTCCAAATTTATGGTATAATTTTCAAAATCTTTTTCTGTTTTTCTTCCAAGTGGTATTCCACCTATAGCTTTTCTATTGCCTTTAAACTGCTGAAGTTTATTATTTCGTAGCAAATATAAAGGGCGGTGGGCACCGGAATATTCTATTATTTTTTTCTCTAAATTAATTTTGCAAAGGGCAATATCCATGCCGTCACGGGCATTTGAATCAATTCTATCTTGCTTTAATGTCATTCTTACACCTTCATGTAACTTATCTAACACATTACCTGCTGAAATGTTATCATAATGGTCAACAACATTATTTAAAATAAAATATCCAATAAATGAAAGCAGTGCACCCGGCACCCCATGACCGGTACAATCAACTGCGGCAATATACAACTCGTTGTCTTTTCTGAAAAACCACGGAAAGTCACCGCTTACCACATCACGAGGTTTATAATAAATAAATGATTTTGGCAAGAATTCACGTATATATTCAGAATTAGGGAGTATTGATGTTTGAATGCGCTGTGCATAGTTAATGCTTTCTTGTACTGCTCGATTTTTTTCTTTTACCTCTTGCTCAATTTTCTTTTGCTCGGTAATATCGTGTACTACAAATAAAATAGTTTCTAAATCTTTATCGTCGCTAAATTCAGGTATTGCATTTACCTGCATTATTCTGTCGCCAAAATTTGTTGGAAATGTAGTTTCGGTATTGGTTTTTTGTTGTAATGATTTTACCTTTTGGATAGAGTCGAGAAAGAATTTTTTTATTTCAGGTTTGAAATCTACCTCATTGAGGGTTTTTTTAATTATTTCATTATTGTCAACTCCTGTAAATATTTTAACAATTGGGTTGGCATAAAAGAATTGTCCTGTTGGGCTTAAACGAAGAATCATATCAGGCGAATTTTCTGATAGTGATTGCATTTTACTTTTCATCCGCTCCTCTTTTTCTGCCCTTTTGCGCTCTGTTATATCTTGTGAGTTTATTATAATACCGTCAATAGCTGCATCGTCGAGTAAATTTCGTCCGGTGGACTCAATAAATATTTTTTGCCCATCTTTGCGCATGTATGTGTATTGTATGGTTCTATGCTGATCAGGAGTATCAACTAGGCTCATAAACATGTCCGAGAACTCTTTTACGCCTTTTGCTGTAAGCCTGTCCATATCTTTACCATCCATTATTTCATTTACAGTATAGCCATATATATTATTTACCGATGGGCTAATATATTTCAGCTTCATATCTTCATCGTAAATAGAGATAATCTCTGAGGCATTTTCTAATAATGAATGAAGTCGTTTTTGTGCATTTTCAACTTCTCTTATTTGAGTTTCTAGGCTATTATTGGTTTTTTCAAGTTCTTCTTGTGTTGCCCTCATTTCCTCGGCATTTTGCCTTAACTCTTCTTCGTTTTCCTGAAGTTCATTGGTCATTTCCTGGGCATCCTTCAGCAGTTTCTCTGTACGTGAATTAACTTTCAGGTTAAATATGGTTCGGGCAATAATATCGCTTAACTCTTCTAAAAAGCGTATTGAAATTTTATTAATATCTCTATCAAGCGATGCAAACTCCATTACCCCTTGTAGTTTTTCGTCAGTAATAAGAGGTACTAATAGTAGCGATGATGGTTTTTTGTCGCCTAATATACCTGATGATATAGTAACATAATCTTCGGGTATTTCTCTTCTGAAAATTGTAGCCATCTCAAAGGCGCATTGCCCAACTAAACCTTCACCAACCTTAAATTCCTTATTTAAGAATTTCCTTCTGTTATAAGCAAAAGTTGCTGCATTTACCAATTTCTCTTCTTCATCAGAATATAGATAAAATGCACCTTGCAATACATTTATATACTTAATAAGCTCTACAAGGGTTTTGTACGATAGATTTTCAAGGTCGTTGTGCGTCCTTAAAATGTCAGAGATAAGGTCTTTACCTTTGGCAATCCAATTTTGTTGCCGCTCTTTTTCGTTTGTACGTGTAAGGTTTTCACGCATTTTTACTAATGACTTGCCTAAAATATCGTTTTCATCAATATCTTCGGTATCAGCTGACAGGTCGCCTTCACCAATTTTTTTGGCAAATCTTGCATTGGCATTTATTGTACTGTCCTTTTCCTCAATAGTATTTAATAAATCATAAGTTGTATTATGGTAAAATTTGGTTAAAATATATCCAAGTACTCCTAAAATTACTGGAGCCAAATCAACAATGTAATAAACAGGTGCTATTTTATGAAGTTGCCACAGGCCTTTAAATGAGACATCTGCATCGGCTCCTATAAAACCAATTATCCAAGCAATTACAGGAAAAGATAACCCAAAAACAATAAACCCCGGGATATAATTTACCTTGTTATTAATTTTTAATATCAGGAGTTGTGTTATTTTATCTATTATTTTGGTCATTTAATATAATGTTTTGTTATTCTATCCTAAAGTTGATGCTTTTTTTCCAATAAATTTAGAAATTTCGTTAATTCTTCTTGATAAACCATGCTCAATGGGCTTAAAAGTTGCTATCTCTAATATCCCAATTACATCTTCCTCATCAAGTATGGGTATTATAGATAAAAATTTGGGCTTATTGCTTCCTAAACCTGATATTACTTTAACATACCCATCTGGCAGTTCGCTAATAAACATTGCTTTTTTATCTTTTACAACTTGTCCACTAATGCCATCTCCTACTCCAAACTCAATAGGTGGTACATCAGAGTAATATGCATAATTGGCGGCAGGTTTAAACTTTTCATCATTTGTGTCAAAATAATATACTAAACCAATAACTATTTCAATTTGTTTACTAATACCTTTCAATAATGCCGAGCCAAACTCTTCCCAATTATTGAATTCACCAATACTTTCACTTAAACTACTAAGATTAAATGTTAGGTCTTCAGCTTCTTTTGCCTTCTTTTCAACCTCTTTTTCCATTTTTTCTATCTCATCTATTGAGCTTGCCCGTTGCTTTTCTTCATTTTCAATTGCTAAGTTTATGCTACGGATACCCGTAATGCCTATTATTATAATTACAGGCAATTCTATTAAAAATAATAAAAGAAGTGCAACTCCAAAACCATTGCTTTTAAACGATGGTGAAGCTCCTAAAATCAAAATTAACGAAACAACACTTAAAACCAATAATAGAATCAGATTAAAGAGTATTTTCTGCTTATTTTTCGATAATTCGTTCATCCATTTATAAGTTTAATAAAAAATCAATAATCCGGTTTACACCAAATACGTGATCAACATTTGTTGCATTCATTGAAGCTAGTGTCATAGTTGGTACCTGACATTCATTCGGATCTTGAACAATTGTTAATCCTCCATTATCTTTTACGCTTTTTAAACCCATTGCACCATCTTTATTTGCTCCACTTAATACTATACCTATTAATTTTCGTTTATAATTATATGCTGCCGTAAAAAACGATAAATCTATTGAAGGTCTGCTATGATTTACTGACTCTTCGGTTGATAAAGCAAATTTATTTCCCAGTTCAATATACAAATGATAATTAGCAGGAGCAAGATAAATTTTACCTGATTTTATAGAATCTTTATCAGTAGGTTCAACAATGGGCATTTGAGCCTTAATTGAGAGTGCCTCAACAAACCCAGAACGTACATGCTTTAACCTATGTAAACACAAAATAATAGGCATAGGGAAATTGGCAGGTAATGCGGCAATAATTTTAGTTACTACCTGAAAGCTTCCTGCTGACCCTCCTATTATTAATGCTTTATAGTTCATTTGTGTATGCTTTTTTCACATGTTAGATTTAATTCTAATCAACTCTTTTTCTATATATTTTTTCTGCTTTGTTTATCAATTGCATTTTTTTTCCCACTTCAGAATGTTCAAGGGTTTCCATATTTCCTAAAATAAGATACCCGCCAATGGTTAAACTATCAATAAGCTTGCTTATTACTTTTTCATAAAGGGGTAAATTATATTGTATTAAAATATTACGAAATATTATTAACCTATATACTTTATTGTGTGATTCCTGAGATATGTTAATGTTATTGAAATCGACATCATCAATTAAACCAGTATCCATTTCGGCCAAATTACTGTTAATATTGTAATAGTTTGAAAATTCAAACTTGCCCGATAATCGTGTATAGTTAGCTTCTCCTACCTCTATTTTTTTTAAGTCGTAAAAGCCTCCTTTTTTAATATTTTCAATAAATCTGTCTGAAGGACATGATGCCACAATTCTTATTTTACTTTCAAAATTTAGTTCGCGTAGTATTACCATTAATGAGTAAAGCTCTTCTCCTGATGAAATTCCTGCCATCCAAATTTTTGATCCTGCTGACTTGCTAATCTCAGGTAAATAGTATTCTTTTAACTCACGCCACAACGATGGATCACGAAATAATTCAGTACTTTCAATCATTAGTTGCTCAAGCAACTCTTGATAGTTGATGTTGTTTTTTTCAATTTCGGCAATAAAATCATCAACCAAGTCAAAATTAAAATGCGACAACAGCTTATTAAATCTGTTTTTTAGTGTAGTTAGGGTATAGTCAATTAAATTGAGCCCATACATTTTTTGTATGGCTGCAATTATTTTTTTTGTGTCAACTATGCCTAAACTTCCTCTCATTTAAATATAATTAAAATTGTTTTTTTCTATAAAATCCTTTAGTTCTGTCAAAATTATTTGCAACAGGTCCTAATATGCTTTCGTGCGAACCCAAAATTAAAAACCCATCGCGGTACAAACTGTTACTGTACAATTCAATTACCTTATTTTGCAATTTGTTATTAAAATATATTATAACATTTCTGCAAAGTATAAGGTCAAATTTTGAATAAAAGATATTACCGTCTTTCACTAAATCATGTTTTCTGTAAACAGCTTTTTCACGCAAAAACTTATTCATGGTAATTGTGTCCTATACTTTATCTATATCAAAGTATTTATCATAGGGCACATCAACTTTCTCTTCATAATTGTAGGGGTTCTCTTTTAATACTTTATCAAAATTATCAAGGTAACCCAAATTAAAACGGTATTTATACTTTCCTTGTTTAGCTGCCTCAAGCATATCAGAATTTATATCGGTAGCAAATACTTTTGCCTGCTCAAACATTCCCAATTCGCTCAATAACATCAGCATCGAGTATATTTCTTGTCCGCTGCTGCATCCTGCATGCCAAATAAATATTGATTTGTTTTTCTTTAACTTAGGTAAAACCTGATACTTAAGGGTAGTCCACATTTCAGGGTCGCGAAACAGCTCGGTGGTATTAACGGTTATATCTCTTACAACCTTTTCAAGAAAATCTTTATCTTTGGCAACTTTAAGAGATAATTGATTGATGTCCATATGGTTATCAATCAAAAGTTTTTCTACCCTACGCTTAAACGACCTTTCAGAATAGTCGTTAAAGTTATAAGTAGATGACATTTTGATTGCAGTAATGAATCGTTGTACATCTTCATTTGTTACCATACAATACCAATCATTTTATTATAGATATAGTAGATTGCTACTTTGAGCAAGCGTAAAAATAATAATTTTTATTTAATAAAATATTGAATGTAGAATTATATTTGTAAAGCTTGTAGATTTATTTGCTGCTTTAAAAATACTAAACTAAAATATGACAAACATATATAATTATACTTTGGGCATTTATGGTATTCAGGATATTAATAATTCAGGTATTCCTATGATATCGCATGACCATGGGATTGCAATAATGCACAATGGTAAAGTATTGTTTAATATACAATTGGAAAGGTTAGATAGGAATAAGTACAGCAATGCCATGCAAAATATGCTTTACGGTCTTTTAAAAGAGAAAAAACTATTAGATAAAAACTGCAACATGGTTTTTGTTGACAATATATTGGGGCGTTCGTTTGTTAATAGTATTGGTAATATTAGGTTTGAAGCTCCTATTAACCAAAAACTTAAGCCTGATGTTGAAGATGGAAGGCTTTGGTGGCTTGACCGCCCTAAAAAAGCTTATGTATTAAACCATGAACTTGCCCATTTAGGAAGCTGCCTCCCTTTTTACGGTGCTTTTAAAGAGAATAGTTTATTAGTGCATTTTGATGGGGGTGCAAGCCAAAGCAATTTCTCGGTATGGCTTTTTAAAAATGGTAAACTGGTAAATCTTGAATACCATTGGGAGTTAAAATGGTTATCGTCGCTTTTTAATGCCAATGCCCTTACTTTTGCAATGGTAAAAGCCAAGCAGCATGAGTTAAACAGTGTCCCCGGAAAATTTATGGGCTTTGCCTCATACGGCAAGTATGATGTGGAAATTGAACAATGGCTTAAAGAAAATCAATACTTTGAGAATATTTGGGGTAGCATAAGCACTTTTTTTAAAGCCCTTGAATTAAAATTTGGCGTTAAACTAAAATTTATTGACCAAAAAAACCCGATAATTCAAAATATTGCTGCAACAATTCACCATGTTTTTGTGCGTGAATCATTTAAGGAAATAGAGAAATGGCAAGTTAAAACTAAGACCAATTATTTGTATTACAGTGGTGGAGCAGCATTAAATATTGTTTTAAATACTAAACTTGTGGAGTCGAATATGTTTAACGATGTATTTATTCCGCCTTGCAGTAACGACTCGGGTTTAGCATTGGGTGCGGCTGCTTTTTGCGAATGGCGTGAAAAATACGTCATTAAAGCCCATTCGCCTTTTTTAAATAATTGGGGTATTGAGAATTATACTACGAGTTATACAGATGACACTATAAAGCAGGTAGCCAATATGCTTATCAACAATAAAATAGTTGGTATTAGCAATGGTTATGGCGAAATAGGCCCGCGTGCACTTGGTAATAGGAGTATTATATGCTTGGCATCGTCAAAAAAGATTGCTAAAAAAATTAGCATGGTGCATAAAAAAAGAGAATGGTACCGCCCTGTGGCTCCTATTATGCTTGAAAAAAACGCCAAACACTTTACAGGGCTAAGTGTTATTAACCATTTGTCGAGATATATGCTGCTTGATTTTAATATATTGAAAAACAAGCGTAAAGAACTTGAAGGTGCAATTCATGTAAATGGGACAGCTCGGATACAGACTGTTTTTAAACGCAGTGAAAACTCTTTTATTTATGACCTTTTAAATTTACTTGATGCAGAATTTGGCATAAAAGCATTAATAAATACATCGTTTAATACTAAAGACGAACCTATTGTACACACTTTAAATAATGCACTGCAAAGTGCTAAAAATATGGGATTAGATGCCGTTGTTTTAAATGGTAAAATTGAAATTTTATCGTAAAAATGTAAACGAAAGCAATGTTGGTTGATGATCGGAATTTTTAAACTGCAAGTCTATATTTTTTTGTGCAATGGCTTGCAGATTAGGCGACAACAAATAGAAATCGATAGTTGTAGTAACCGTTTCGCCCGGTATATAAGCTTTGTCAATCATGCGGTTGGTCGGAATTTTTTCGCAATATTGCCAACTCCAGCCCTGTGGCATAAAATCATATGCTATGCGCATACGGGTTAAGTGCCCCTCTTTTTCCTTTGCCGACTCTTTTCCGTGTTTGGGAGGATTCTGATTCCAATCGCCACCTACTATAATATAATTACCTTTTTTATACTCATCTAACAAAAAGCTTTTCATTAGCTCCATTTGTTGTTTTCGGAGTGTTCCATCGTCGTAAGCTGAGTTATGGGTGTTAATTACTAATAGCTCCTTACCATTTGATGTATAAAACCGCTGTACCATAAAGCACCTATCAAGAAAAAACAGTCCCACAGGCCAGTCGTAGTTTGCCGGAAATGAGTGCCTATTTACTTTAAAAGATTTATTATTGCTAAACGAGGCTAACCCGCTAAGCACCTTGCCCAATGGGTTATTAGGTGGCATTGGTACAAAAGCTACTTTATAGTTTATGGCAAATGATCCAAAATAGTTTGGCAAAATTGCACCTATACTATCCATTTGGTTGGTTTTATAACTACGGCGCGATTTTTTATCAACCTCTTGAAAAAGATAAAAATCGATTGAATCATTTTTTTCTATATGTTTTTTTATTTGATGCAAATTTTCAAGTGTTCGGGTTTTACAAGTCCTTGTTTTATCGCCTCCATCGTAAAAAAAGCTCATGTCATCGCCTAATCCGCAATATCCTAAATTCCAGTTAAAAACATTTAGGGTGTCATATACATTAATTACATTACCTTCCGATTCTGAGATATTTTCAATAGGCTTGGGCTTAAAATCGGCCAAAGTGCTGTATATTAAAAATATACTAAACAATGCTATCAAAGCAATAACAAATGCAATAAGTGTTTTTACTATTTTTCTCATGGTTACTTTTTTATTATAAAGATATAACCTAAAAATCTAAAATAAAAATCTATTGCAGTTTCGTATTACACAATACTGCTAAAAATGCTCACTTCAAAGTTTTTCAGATACGTTTTAAATCAATAAATGAATAATTCAATCCTGCTTTTTCATCATTGGTAATATCAATTTGCTTAATAACTTCCCATTTTTTTTCATCTATTTCTGGAAAAAATGTATCGGCTTCAAAACTTTTATGAATTTTGGTTAAGTACAGCTTATGGGCTAACGGAAAAAACTGCTTGTAAACCATTGCTCCCCCCATAATAAAACTTTCGTGGTTATTGGGGCAGTTTTCAATTGCCTCGTCAATGGAGTAAACAGTAACCGCCCCGTTAAAAGTCTCATTTGGGTTATTTGTTATTACAATATTTGTGCGGTTTGGCAGCGGACGCTTGGGTAACGAAAACCATGTATTACGCCCCATTACAACGGTATGCCCTTTTGTTATCTCTTTAAACCTTTTTAAATCGTTTGATATGTATGCCAATAGTTTATTGTTATTGCCTATTGCATTGTTTTCTGCAACAGCTACTATTATTGATAATGTTTTTGTCATATTTACTTGGTTTTAATTATTACCTAAATATCTAAAATGAAACCGTAATAGATTTTCATTTTAGATATTAGTCTTTTTCTTTTCTTCTAAAACGGATTTTGCATTTAAAGAGCTAACTACTTTTTTACCTGTTTTTGCTTTCAATTCTTTTTTTTGCAACGTTTGCAACATTCCCCCCTTGCCAGGCGACCTTCTTGCTTTCGTTAAAGTTTTTAGGTTCTACGGCTTGCGAAATATCTTTTGTAGATGCTTCGGCAAGCATATTCAAAATTAATTCAGTATTGGTCATATTATCTCGTAGGTTCTCTTTTTTCAAACCTTTTAAGATTTTATATTCCTTTGTTGTTTTATCCGACCACGCTTTTGTAATAATATTGGTTAGTGAAGCAAATTGCACACCTTCTTTTAAACCGAGTTTTTTCCATTCATCGGTTAATTCTTTACGAATTTCAATGCTTTTTAAGCGTTGGTTAATCCAGTTTTCTGAATAACCCAAAGCCATATACTCTTTCAAAGCTCTGTCAATAGTTAATTCAGGGTTTTGCATTTCGTCTAATCGTTCCGAAGCAATTTGTGCCAACCATAGTTTAAAAGGCTCTGCTTTTGGCGATGGTATTGATTGTATTAATCTGAAAAGCTGTTCGGTATCAGCAACATCTGTTGAGTAAGATTTCCCATCTGTTGATTTCATTTTCAGTTGACCGATTTTTTCGGACAACTGACTACCTTCTTTTATTAATTTACTTTTTAAATTACTCCAATATTTTCGAGGACGTTTACTTTCCGTTAAAACTTCGACTACATCAACAATAGAGATATACCATTTTTCAACATCACTATCCCAAACAGTTCTTATAGTGCTATCTTCAAATATTTTTAAACTATCTTTTTTCGTCATATTATTATCCAATTAAAAAAGGGTATCAATAATTAGTTTTTACAAAGTATAATTAGTTCTTGTCTGTATCGCTTATTTTGTTTTTGAGGGTTTTCTGTTTTTTTAAAACTTTGACAATATCACAGTATCTATTCTTTGCATTTGGTACAATTTACTATTGTGTGTAAATTATAGATTAAACCGCTACTTTTCCTTTTATATGTGGGTGTGGATTATAATTTTCTAATCTGAAATCATTATAAGTAAAATCAAAAATATTCTTAATATCGGGGTTAATCCACATTGTTGGCAGTGGCTTTAATTCTCTTGATAGTTGTAGTTTTACCTGCTCCATATGGTTTGAGTAAATATGAACATCACCAAAGGTGTGAATAAACTCG
Organism: uncultured Bacteroidales bacterium; assembly: GCA_965370965.1. Classification (GTDB taxonomy): domain Bacteria; phylum Bacteroidota; class Bacteroidia; order Bacteroidales; family SZUA-534; genus GH45. Next base: position 2,018 of record CBDUWQ010000062.1, on the reverse strand, counting down.
CCGGGTAGCAAGTTGCAAGCCTGTGCTACCATATAGGTTAACAGAGCGTATGATGCAATATTAAATGGCACACCCAAAAAAACATCGGCACTACGTTGGTATAGTTGGCACGATAGTTTGCCATTACTTACATAAAACTGAAAAAAAGCATGGCACGGTGGCAAAGCCATATTTTCAATATCGCCAACATTCCAAGCGCTTACTATCAGCCTTCGCGAGTTTGGGTTTGTTTTTATATCATTAATAAGTTGTGAAATTTGGTCAATATGTTTACCATCGGGTTTAGGCCACGAGCGCCATTGATAGCCGTAAATATGTCCCAGCTCTCCATTTTCATCAGCCCACTCGTTCCAAATGCGTACTCCGTTATCTTGCAGGTACTTTACGTTGGTATCTCCTTTTAAAAACCAAAGTAACTCGTGAATTATTGATTTAAGATGCAGTTTTTTTGTAGTTATACATGGAAAACCTTCTGATAAATCAAAACGCATTTGATACCCAAAAGTACTTATTGTTCCTGTGCCTGTACGGTCGCCTTTTTGTGCTCCGTTTTTTAAAACATGATTTAGAAGTTCTTTATACTGCTTCATTGTTTTTACTATTAATAAATTAAGAATAGTTTCATAAATCTGCAAGCAAATTGTTATTGCCCACTAATTACACGAATATACACTAATTAGAAACTTGCCCAAAAACGCTAATTTATTCACATATATATTATTTTATATGTGTTTTCCGAACTTAATTCGGGACAAGCCTTGAGCTAAAGTTCTGCCCAACTAATTGTTCAGGTTTACCTTAAGGTGGGCTTAAACTTGACATTTTTTGGCTAAGCACTCAAAAAGACCGAGTTTTCTTGCTGATACTAATTAAGTACTACCTAAATTGAGCGATTGTGTGCAAAGAAAATTGACAATGCCTGCCTGGCGGCAGACAGGCTTTGAGATTAAAAGTGATACACAAAATTCGAGGACACCCTGCCTGACCGGCTGGCAGGCTTGTTGGTATGCAAGAATTTTTGTATTCTCTTTTAAATCAAATGATTGGTGATTTTCAAAGTTCATAATCGCTCAGTTTAGGTACTACTCATACAGATGTATTTAATCGAATAATTGTTTCTCATTAATAGAGGTGGTCTTAACTCTGAAAAATATAATAACAACACTATATTAATTTATAGAACAAAAGATTTTATGCAAAAGTACTAAATCAATTAATATTTGGTAATGGTTTTATATTAATATACTCAAGTTTCTCATTTGCTTTAATGATATGATATTCTGTTGTTTGTAAAATATTTAAAATTATACTTGCTTGAAATGCAGTAATTTACAAATTCCATTTTTGATTGTGTTTAAAAAGCATTATGCACACAATCAACTTTTTACATTAATGCGGATTAGATGCGAAACTTCAGTTAATATATTTAATCGTACACTTCCATTAATATGTACCTTTAGCCCTTCTCAAAAATTGCGATTTTCAATTTTTCAACTTGCTCGGTGGTGCCCATCACAAACATTTGATATGATGACTTGAATTTTAATTCAGGATCGGGATTAAACATGTATTTTCCTTCGGCATCTTTTAAGCCAATTATATTAACATCCGAAATTTGCTTAAAATTAAGTTCGCCTATGGTTTTATCCTGAAAAGAACATGAAAAATCGCGACAATGTAGCTCAACTAATTGTACTTCGCCTTTTTTTTTCAGCATCATATAATCTAAAAAATCGAGAATATCGGGTTGTGCAATTAGTTTTGCCATTCGGCGCCCACCAACTAAATCGGGCATAATTACATTATTGGCACCTGCTTTGCGTAGTTTCATATCACTCCATTCAAATGAAGCCCTGCTTATTATATGAAGATTTTTGTTTAATGTGCGTGCCGAAAATACTACCAACAAATTATCGGCATCGTTGGGCAATGTTGTTATTAGGGCTTGCGCTTTATGTATTCCAGCTAATTTTAAAATATCATCATCGGTTGAGTCGCCCTCAACATATAATGCTTTG
>CBDUWQ010000061.1:0-18422 GCA_965370965.1 uncultured Bacteroidales bacterium | reverse complement strand
ATTTGCTTTACCGCAAAATAATTAACCGCAGAGATGCGGAGAACGCAGAGAATAAATATTAAAATAATAGTAACAATTTAACAATGAAACAATTAACTATAACATTCAAATACTAAATACTTGTTACTTATAACAAATGCACAAAATAAAAGAATTAGTATGATAAAAATTGGATTCGATGCTAAACGGTTATTTAATAACTTTACAGGATTAGGAAATTATAGCCGTACCTTAGTTCAAAATTTGAATACGTTTTTTCCGAAAAACCAATATTACCTATTCACACCAAAAACCCAACACAAACCCGATACACAAAGCTTTTTAAATAAACCTTACAATATAATAAAGCCTACTTGGCAACCCAAAAGCATATGGCGTAGCATTGCCTGCACTAAGCAAATAAACAAGTTAAATCTTCAAATTTATCATGGCTTGTCGCACGAACTGCCAATTGGTATAAAAAAAACCGGAGCAAAATCGTTGGTTACAATCCACGATTTAATTTACAAAACCTACCCTAACGATTTTAAAGCTGTTGACCGTAAAATTTACGACTACAAGTTTAGGTATGCCTGTGAAAATGCCGATAAAATAATTGCCATCAGCAAAAGTACCAAAACCGACCTTGAAACAATATACAATATACCTTCCGAAAAAATTGAGGTGGTTTATCAGTCGTGCCACCAAAATTTTAAAACGCTATTGAATACAGCCCAAATTATTGCAATACTCAGCCAATATAAATTGCCAAATAAATATATGCTTTATGTGGGCTCAATTATTGAGCGCAAAAATTTATTGGGTATAGTAAAAGCACTAAAAAAAATAAAGGGTCAGATTAAAATACCCCTAGTTGTGGTAGGCAAAGGCAAAGCATACCAGCTAAAAGTACAAAAATACGTTACTGAAAACAATCTTGAAAAGCAGGTTATTTTTACCTCACATATTTCGTATTTTGATTTACCTGCCATTTACCAAAACGCAAGCCTTTTTATATATCCATCAAACTATGAGGGGTTTGGCATACCAATAATTGAGGCATTGTGGAGCAAAACCCCTGTTATCACGTCAAATATTTCGTCGTTGCCAGAGGCTGCCGGACCGGGGGCTTTTTATTGCAACCCTAATGATGAAAACACCATTGCTAATGGCATAATTAAAATAATTGATAATGCCGATTACTCGACACAACTAATAACCAATGGCTTTGAACATGTTCGGCAGTTTGAGAATGATATAAATACAGAAAAAATGATGCAGGTGTATAAATCGTTGGTAAATGATTAAGCACTAATATTTTATAAACAGATGGAAAAGGATAACTTAACAAAGTTTACAATACCTTTTTTAGGTTAATACATGTCCATGCAATATAACATTAACCATGCTTGCTGCGGTAATATATGTGCCACTCTTTTCTATTGTTGAATAAGGTTGAGATATAACTGGTGAACAACATTTTTAAACATGTTTTTTATAGCTTAAAACCCTGTTTTTACTGAAATCATCTCCTCAATAAGCACCCCTATGCACCCTTCAAAATAAACAGTATCACTAATACCTACATTAGGTTCGGGAGCAAATATTTCTATAATAACATTTTGGGTTTTTTTGCTTGCAAATTCAAGGTTCAAATTATAGTCGTGCAAACTATTGTTATATAACTCTGCTCCTTCTTTATTTATAATGATAATTTTAATTATATTATCAAAAACCTCATCTGCACACAAAGTTATGCGGTAGTCTTTTCCATACAAAAAGGTAAATGGTATTTCACGCATCTCGCCCGATTCAAACTTAAAACTTACACTTGAAATGTTCTCTTTATAAATAAACTTACTTTTTTTTGGAAAACAATTGGTTTTGTGGTACTCAAAACACTCTTGCGAAAAAAGGTTAGAAAATAATAAGAGAAACAGAAATAGTAAGAAATACTTTTTTTGCATAATTAAAACCCTTTTGTGGGAGTTATCATATGCTCAATTAATACCCCAACACAACCCATTTCTTTATCTTTTTCTACAAATACTAATTCATCTTTGCTGGTAGCATTGGCTAAATCGCTGCTACCCGGAATAGTAACTTCAACATAAATTTCGGTAGTTTTGGTTACGGTAAATTCAAAATCGCTGCTATAATCATCAGCAGCATTATCATATAATACACTCTCGCTATCATAATCAAATATTTTAAACAAAATACGGTTACCTAAAATAGGTGCCCAACAAATTGATATACGGTAATCGCGACCATTGTAAATAGTGAAAATAGTACGTGATGTTTGTCCTTTTAAAAATAGTGCACTTCGCGAAGCATCATGAACTTTATAATACATATTAACACTATTTGGGCAACTATCGCGCTGATAACCATAGCACTTGCGCACTTTATAATCGTTAGTTTGTGAATATGAAATAAATGACAAAAACACAAAACCTATTAATAGTAACTGCTTAAATATCTTCATTTATGCTATTTTTAATTCATTATTAATTAATGCTTAAGAACTTACACTCTTAATATAAGCCTTTATATTGATATATTTACTTATGAAAATTATAACGTGTTACACAAAAACAACAATTCAATTACTGAATATTATTTTTAATGAATTAATTGATGGAAAAACTATTTTACCATCCTTTGTGCGCAAATTTATATCTTTTATATAAATAAACTTATAATTTAACTGCTTATTTGTTATCTCATCTCGCATTGCTCTCGTTAGTATTGGTTTATCTGATGATAATTCAACAGAATGACCAAGCGTTAATGCAGACATAGTGAATTTTACAATTGTTAATCCTTTCTGATTTATTCTTAAAGTATCGGCTTCTATTACATCCTGCCGTTTCATTAATACCCTGTCGCTATCTATAGTTTTATCATTAATAACCAAAAGGGTATCGGTAAAAATATCATACTTTTTTGTATTCAAATCCTGCGCTGCAATATTATTATCTACTACGCATAATAAAAAAACAGATACAATTAAAATAATACTTTTAATATTCAGCATATCATTTTTAATTATTAAAACCTAAACTGTATGATTATGAGTTTTGAAAATCACTAATTATCCCTTTTTTTATCGGAACAAATTCTAATTTAAGTAAAGGTTATTCAAATATATAAAAAATCAAGGCTTTTGCTTAAAAAAACGAATAAAAAAGGGATGTTAATTAAATTAACACCCCTTAATTAATGCTTACATGAAAACTCAGTCTTTAGCGTTTTCTTGCAAAAACTAATTATATAACTTCAAACAATTTAGCTACTCAAACTGCTTAAATGTTTTCTTAATTATTTCCATTGCATCACGTAACTCCTTTTCGGTAATAGTTAACGGTGGAGCAAAACGAATAATGTGCCCATGAGTAGGTTTGGCCAACAAGCCATTGTCTTTCATAGCAACACAAACATCCCAAGCTGTTTTTCCGTTTTTAGGCTTAATAATAACTGCATTTAACAAACCCTTACCGCGCACAAGTTCAATCATATCAGATTGTATGCTACTAAATTCATCGCGAAATACTTTACCAAGGCGCTCAGCATTTTCGGCTAATTTTTCATCTTTAACAACATCAAGCGCAGCTATTGCCACTTTTGCAGCAATGGGGTTTCCGCCATAGGTTGAACCGTGCTCGCCTGGTTTTATAGTAAGCATAATATCATCGTCGGCCAATACACACGACACCGGAAATACGCCACCCGAAATAGCTTTGCCCAATATTACAATATCGGGGCGAACTCCTTCGTGGTCAACAGCCAGCAACTTGCCTGTACGAGCAATTCCTGTTTGCACCTCATCGGCAATAAAAAGTACATTATGTTTTTTACATAAATCGTATGCCTTTTTTATATAGCCATCTTCAGGTACATAAACACCAGCCTCGCCTTGTATAGGCTCAACTATAAAACCTGCCACGTTAGGATCCTGCAGCTCTTTTTCAAGTGCTTCAATATCGTTATAGGGCACTTTAACAAAACCTGGTGTGTAAGGACCATAGTCTGTATATGCATCGGGGTCGGTACTCATTGATATAATAGTAATGGTACGTCCGTGAAAATTCTCGTTGCAGCAAATAATTTTTGCCTCGTTGGTCGGAATACCTTTTTTAGTATATCCCCACTTACGGCAAAGCTTTAATGCTGTTTCATCGGCCTCGGCACCTGTATTCATAGGCAATACTTTATCGTATCCAAAATATTTGGTAATGTACTCTTCAAATTCGCCCAGTGTGCTGTTATAAAACGCACGCGAGGTAAGGGTAAGCTTTTTTGCCTGCTCTACCATTGCATTAACAATTTTTGGATGGCAGTGACCTTGGTTTACCGCCGAATAAGCCGACAAAAAATCAAAGTACTTTTTTCCGTCGGTATCCCAAACATATACTCCTTCACCTTTATCTAATACCACAGGTAGCGGGTGGTAGTTGTGTGCACCATATTTCGATTCTCTATCCATGTAATCTTGTGCTGTCATTTTTGCCATAACTTCTAATTTTTAAGCGTTTAACAATTATTCAAATTCTTTTGCAAGGTTAATAATTCATTACCATATTTTCAATAGCCAATAAGAAAAATACAATTATTTGATAATTATTTATATATTACTGATTATTAGTTTTTTAAACGGCTTTTTAGGCTTTTATTGTTGTAAACAAGTTTTTTAACATATATGCATAAAAAAACCTGTTACTTGCAAGTAACAGGTTTTATAAATATAATATCTTTTATTATTCAGTGGGTGCTTCGGGTGCAGCTTCTTCATTTACTTCAGGAGCTGGAGCAGTAGGAGCTGTTTCCACAGCATTGTATTTTGCATTACCAAAGGCTAATATTGGATAAAACACAATTCCTAATAATACCAATCCAACAGTAAATCCAACTTCTTTTCCAAAGTTTTTAGAAATTCCATTCGCAACCAATACATGCCAAACAATTACTAAAATCCATCCTACAACAGGAATAATTCCTAAAAAAATTCCAAATATCCACCACCACTCTTTACCAGCTACTTTTAATAAAATTAAAACATTGTAAATTGGAATAATTGCAGCCCAACCTGGTTGCCCTGCCTTTTCAAACATAAACCATAAGGTAATAATAAAAAATACCCCAATAAGTAATCCAACAACCATAAATACTGCTCCTAATGCTAATAATGCTTCCATAATATTTTTTTTTAGTTTTTAATGATTTAAGCTTGAAAGTTATGATAAAAATCACTTATAACAAATTAAATTCTAAACTTTATTTAACTCAATATCATTATATTATAAACTAACAGCCTGTATGCAAGGGTGTGGCTTTAAAAACTATATAAGTTTCAACAACAAAAGTTTATTACCTAAAAAAATATGTAACCAAAGCCATCGGTAAGCGTCAAAATTGTATCTTTATAATTTTAACAATTAAATTTATTACCATGGAAAATAGAATTGGATTTGGACGCCGCTTAGGCGCATATATTATTGACATCATTTTTATTTTTGGTATTGGTTTCATCCTATCAAGCCTGTATAGCGATTTTTTTGAGCAGTTTGTTGATTTCTCAAAAATGACTGAAGCACAGTTAGAGCAGATGGATAGTATGTATGGCAATTTTTCTGATATTATGTTAACAATATCTATTTCGATTATACTGGCATCGTTTGTATATAACCTTGTTGAAGGGTTTTTAGGCTATACGGTTGGCAAACTAATGCTCGGCATCCAAATAGGAAACCAAGATGGCACACCTGCCGAAATGGGCATATTGATGACAAGATTTGCTATTAAGAACATTAGTACCGTTGTTGGCTTAGTTGGGTTGGCAGTTATGGTATCAGTGGTAAGTACTATTAGTACGGTGCTTGGTATTGTTATAATTATTGGCTGCTTTTTTGCATTGGGCGAAAAAAAACTTGCCCTGCACGATATGATTGCAAAAACAGCGGTTTTTAGAAAAAATGAATTGGCTGACGGTACTGCGGCAAAGCCTATGTTTGATACTCCTGTGTCTGATACTGAATAATAAACATTAAAACTTAACCAGCCACTTAGCGGTTTTGAACCGCTAAGTGGCTGGTACTTTAAAAAGTGAACCAACTACCAACAAAGCTTTCGGTATAAAGTTTTAATCCAAATATCTATTTTAGGGTTTGCTAAGAAAGTCCTATTTTAAAAACCGCAACAATACCATTTCAATTAACAATGCGCTAATAGCCAGCCATAAAAACAAATTGCTTAACGGCTTGCCATGGCTTTGTTGCTTTATTGTTTTTGCCATTTTTTTGCTATTGGGAGCAACCACACTAACACCTGTGCTATTTGTATTTTCAAACAGCTCTGTTAATTCTTGGGTTGTATAAAATGATATATCCGACTCCTTTCGGTCATAATTATACGATAGGTAATCTTGAAATTCATCTCCCAAATTAACACTATAATGCCCGGCTAACAGTTCGCTAATTGCAGGATAAATTTTAATATCCTGTTGGGTTACATTATGTTTGGGTTTTAACTCCTTTCCTGACAACTCTTCGGTTAAGCTAAATGACTCATTTACAGATTTTTTTCGTGCAACCTCAGAGAACAACCCGGGTTTTATCCAATAAAATATTGATGAAGGCGATGATGAATAAAGCGTTAAATTATAAAACAGCGGTACAAACAGTGGGTGTATCCCAAAATCTGTAGATTCTGAATCAAAACTAAGAGCCGACAGATAGCACTCGCCTTTACCTACCGGCATTTGAACAAATAAAGGGCTGCCCGATTCTGCTTTTAAAACAGTATTTACATTGGCCTTTTGTTGAATGTTTATAGGGTAATAACCTTTATACTCAGGTAACCGCGCATCGGTTAAATCGGTTTTAAATGCATCTTTAAAAAGCAGATTTTGTAAATCGGCAATAGTTACATTGCCCTTTTGGTTTAAATAACCGTTAATATTAACTGCCCTCAATTTATTAAATAACATTTTGTATGAACTTAGATTGCCTTTGCTATTTGGAATAAAAACCAATGTACCACCGTTATTGGCATATTTTACTGCTTCATTAATTAACCCCGTTGAAATATCTGACAAACCATTTATAAATATTACCGAATAATCATTAAAATCATTATAAGGAATGTTGTTTATACCAACTGCAATTGGCTCAATAATATCATCATTTTTATATAGTATATTAAAATATGTTGGCGAACTGTTTTCACCTATTATTAAAACAGGTTTTTTTTCTTTTATCGTAAAATTAAAATACAGCTTGTTATCAAAAGTAATGGGGTAATCGGTAATTTCGGCATGGGCTTTAAATACCCCTGTATTCCAATTAACAAATGATACAGTTACCTCTTTTGTGTTTTGAGCACCAATATTAAAAACCACCGACACTTTTAACGAATCGGATATAAAAAGCTGCAATGGTATGTCAACAAACGATTTGCCAGAAACATTTCTGATTTTAACATGAAGGTTTTCCTGTTTACCTATATAATGCCCCGGAGTTTCAAACCAAACCGAATCAATATATAAATTACTATTTGTTTGGCTTGTAAACGGCACTGCAAACAGTTTTATATTTTTTGACAGATTTAGAGGTGTATTCTGCAATATGTTTTTCTGAAAATCGGACAACACAAACACATTATGCACCACATTTGAATCGTTGTTAGGCATTAAACCAGAAATTTTATTTAATACATCATCTAAACTACGAACCACATGTGTACTGCTAATTTGCGATACCCATTCAACTAACTGCTCGCCACTAACATACCGTTGATGCAATAACAAAAAATTGTTTGTTGTTAACAGGTATTTTGTGTTTTTAGGAAACAAACCGGTAATCTCGCGTGCCTTAACCTTTGCCGACTCAAGCAGCACACCATACTTACCCTCTGCATCCATGCTAAATGAATTATCAATATAAATGGCAACATGCGATACCTCCTTAACTTTAGTTTTATTATTAACCGGAATATAAGGCTTTGCAAAAACCATTACCAAAAAAAATATTGCCATCATCCGCATAAGCAATATTAAAAGACTTTTTAGAGTTGAGCGCGACTTGGTCTCTTTACGGATATTCTGCAAAAAAGAAACATTGCTAAAATAAACTGTTTTATACCTTCTGAAATTAAACAGATGTATAATTATTGGAACGGCAAGGGTAAAAAGTGCCCACAAAAAATTTGGATACAAAAACTGCATACAACTTATTTATTATAAATTTTAAAGCCGATAAAGATAATGGTTATAGTGGTATTTTGATGTAAAATATAAAGTTTAAAGCTATTTTTACAATGGTTTGAATATAATATGTAGTGTCAGCAAGAAAACTATCATTTTTTTTTAAGTCTTTGACCTGCCTGCTGCAGGCAGGCGCAGAACTTTAGCTCACGAATAAAAAAAAGAAAAATATTTGTGAGTAATTTGGCGTTTTCTTGCAAAGACCACGTATGAGTGCGTACTTTTCTATATCACTATAAAATACTATTTAAATCTTATCTTCCAATAATTGCCATTATTTCAACAATTCCATCCTTTATTCTGTAATATATACTGTCAGCACCACAAACACATCTTCTATATCCATTTTTTATATAATCGACTGATTCAAACGAAAATGGTCGTTGAGCAATAATGTCAAAATACTCAAAAAACGTATCAAAGTATTTATCTGCTTGAGTAATTCCAAACTTTTCAACTCCGTAATGATGAATTCGTATTAAATCTTCTTTAGCCTCATTACTTAATCTATATTGAACCATTAAGTAAAGATTTTGATTGTTTTAAAATTTGTTCTTTTGTTTCATCAGCAAATACATTACTTTCTGATTTAGCTAATTTAGCTCTAATCCAATCAATTTTAACTTGTTGACTTCTAGCCTGTCTAATCAAATCATTAATAAGTTCACTTTTACTAGAATATTCCTCGGTATTTACTTGTGCTTTTAACCATTCATCATTTGGTTTCGAAAATGATATGCTTTGTCTTGTCATAATATTATATTTTGATGTAAATATACACCAAATGTGAATCACTTACAAATATCCTCGGATGTTGGTAACGGTGGCAATATGAAAATGTTGGGCATTTTGAAACACCAAACTTTCAATTTACTACAACGTTTATTTATTGTTAAAATGTTCATATTTAGCATTTTCCACCCAATTTTTTATATTGCGTGTTGTAGCCAGCACTTCCTTCTCCCATCTGACTGCCAGTGCGTTGGGGCAGGCATATTCTTTGACAAGTATTAGCTTCGCTGATTTTTGTATCGTTCAGAATAGCTCAAACAAGTTTGGTTCTGCTCTCACTAAATACAAAAATTGGTCGTGCGATGGCTTTTTCGAGCGACTTGGCAATGTGTATGACTGCGAAGGGTTGGCTATTCATTTCTATTTGTTTTATATTCAACTTTCCATTCTTTTCCTTTTATTTCTGTCATATTTCCACAACCTTTATCAATAAAAAATATCTCTTTCAGATTAACCAAATCGGCTTTGGTTATTTTACGATGTATCAACATTTCTTGTTTTAACGACAATATTATCAATTGAATGGATTTATTCTCATTATTCCAATTGTCTTTAAAATCTGTGAATGATTTGTAGAGTTTATCAAAAACACCTGTTCCTTTCGCATTACGCAAAGTTCCTCTATCGGTATTATTCAAAAGATGAATAAACGCACCGTTTTGTTTCTCTTGCATTAATTTAAGCACATCTTTTCCAATCTTTTTTATTGATGCGTTTTTGTGCTTAAATTCAATGTTTAGTAATCTTTCGTATTTATTTGAATTCCTCGCAAATACGCACATATCAAGCGATGCAGACTGTCCTTCTTTATCTGTTTTTATAGTTTCATAAGTTTTCCCGAACTTATATTTTTCTTCTGTTGGTGTTTCAATGGAATAAAACAAATTTTCATAATCATTTTTAAATTCCTCAATAAACAAAAGACGAAGTTCTTGTTCAGAAATTCTTTTAATGTCTCCTTTTGCCTGTTTCTTATTAGGAAAAATTAATTGTTCAGAAGAACTACCTCCATCTTTCTCATAATCCATAGCAGATAAACGAGCCAAAACCTTTTTGCATATTTCAACTGCATCTATCATTCTTATCCTTTTTTATATTCCGCTTGTGGCTCTGCCGCCAAACTTAATTTTTCTTCTGCTTCGCTAACTGTCACCTGCCCATTCATTAGCATTGGTAATAACCAATCGCGTAGGGCGGTGAGTTGTTGATTTTCTAATTCAATTAAATCTTGTCGTTTAAAAATAGGTAATCCTTTTGTATTATAATTTTCAATGATAAATTTTGTGGGCAAACAGGTTTTAATTGTTTTTATGACTGATAATGAAACCTCTTTAAAAGTAGAACCAGATGAATACGCTTCAATAGTTTTTATTGAATTCTTAATTGTATAATAGATGAATTCTGTTGTAAAATATGATTTTGGGACAAATGATTTAAAACCTTGATTTGTGGTAACATTCTCTCGTGAAATTGCTAAATAACCAATCGGGGCTCTCGAACTTAACAAAACTGTTCCTTTGGGCATTATCTTTAATGATGCATCTTTAATCCCAGTATCAGTAACATCATACTCACCTCTTGTTATAAATTTATTACCTTTATTCAAAGACAAATCTTTTGGTGTAATCCAAGATGTGCCACTGTTGAAACAAAAATTATTATCAATTGCTTTAGAAGGGGTACTTCCTCCAATTATTTCACCAATACTGTCAAGTGTTCCAACCTCCCAACCCACAGGAACCTCCCTCTTCAATTCCTCATTATAAACCATTTTACCTGCCTTCCTCAACTTCGTTTTCGGGGCAGGTAAACCGCTTTTTATTTTATTTGAAAAATTTGCGGTTTCTTCTTTTATTAATTTCTCATACTCTCTTTTTAGCCAAGTTCTTCCGTAGCCTGTTTTTAATTCTTTCTCTCGCTCAGCGGCTTCTTTTTGTGAGTTAAATTTTTCGTAATGGATAATTCTTTTTGGTTTATGAACCTTTGTCCATTCGGCACCTTGACCTGTGTAATGCTCGTAATATCTACGATATAAATTATTGGTCATTCCTTTATACAGTGTTCCGTCCATACACTCAATAACATAGACAAAGCACTTCTTTCCATCAGGTAAGGGCAAACCACCTGTCTGTCTATAAGTACATACTGCTTTTATCTTTTTATCCATTTCTTCGTTCGGGTTTACCTGCCCCGAAGGAAGGCAGGGAAAATCGAACTGTACAAACCAATAATCGTAAAGCGTTTTTGCCATTGCTTCTAATTCCTGGTTTATTTTGTTGTTGAGCTCTATTTTGGCATCAAGGTCGGATAGGACTTTGGCTATTGGTTTCCATTCTTTTTCTTCGGGAAATGGAACTACAAAGTCTTGAATAGATTTAAGAGATAAGTTTTTAATTGTTGAACCTGTTGCTACATTGTAGAAATATTCTTGAACACCTTCTAATTGGAAATAGTAATAGTAAAACTTATTAATGTCTGTTTTAAAATTTAAATATGCAGCACTCTTTCCTAACATTACTTTCTCGTTATTGTAGAATGCCATACTTCCCAATGTACCATTGATAGAAAGAAGTAAGGTGTTTTTATTAAGTTGAATATAATTATTTTCAAGTTCAATATATGTTACCTTTTTTGTGTCTTTTGTTATAACAATATTTCCATTTTTCAAATTATTGCCGTTAATGAAAAATATATCAGAATTATCAGTGTACTCAGGTGTTCCGTGAAGACCATCGCCAATTCTTGTACATAAATTTTTCAATGGTGTTTTATTCCAGTTACTATTCGCCATAATTCAACTCTTTTAAATTTACCTGAATTTCGGTTTCTAGAGTTTTACCTTCTGCAAAAAGATTACTTAAATTATTATCAAAACCTTTCATTTTTGTTTCAAACTCATCGTGGCTAATATCAACATATTCAATTTTCACTTCAAAATATTGCCCTGCACTTAGCGAGTAGTTTTTTTGTTTTATCTCATCGTATTTTAATACTACCGAGAAATCGTCAAGAGCAACTTTATTGTTAAAAGTATCAGTAATCTGTTTTTCTTCTTCGGGAGTTAAAACAGTCTTTTGATTTTTGCCATCTTTTACGGTTTCGCCCAAATTAGAAGCATCAATCAAAACCACATCTTCGGTATTGTTTTTATCCATAAAAATAATGGAAACATTGGTTCCTGTGGTAGCAAAAATATTGCTTGGCATACTTACTACGCCTGCCAGCATTTTACTGTCAACCAAGCGTTGGCGTATCTTTTTATCAATTCCGCTTTGTGCGGTAATAAAACCTGTTGGCACAACTACGGCTGCTTTTCCGTTTTTGGTAAGCGAGTGCATTATATGTTGTAAAAATAGCGAGTAAATAGCCATTTTGTCTTTGACTTTTTTAGGGACATTGGGCAAACCTGCAAAAAAGCGTTCGTGGTTTTCTTTGCTGTCTAAATCGTCTCTAAAATCGGAAAAATCGAGTTTAAAAGGTGGATTTGAAACTATGTAATCGAACTTTTCTAATTCTCCGCTATCATCTTTATGGTAAGGGTGCAAAATGGTATTACCCTGAATAATATTCTGTATGGAATGTACCAGATTGTTCAAAATCAAATTCAATCGCAAAAGGCTCGATGATTTCTGCGAAATATCCTGAGAGTAAATAGTACATTTATCCTCGCCAATGGCGTGGGCAATATTCATTAGCAATGTTCCCGAACCTGCCGAAGGGTCGTAAACCGTAACATCTTGCACCGGCTCGTTTACCAAAATAGCCGCCATAATTTTTGCTACTGCGTGGGGTGTGTAATACTCGGCATATTTTCCGCCACTGTCGTTATTATAATCTTTTATCAGATACTCAAAAATAGTAGCGTAAAAATCGTATTTCTGCGTAAAAATATGCTCAAAGTTTACGCTTACAATTTTATTGATAATGGCTTTTGCAAATTCATCTCTTTTAGATGGGTCGCTTATGTATTGCGAAATTCTCTCAAACAAAACTACTTTTGCTCCGCCATCGGTTTTAACCGAAAATATATCGTTGTTGGTAGTGGCAATATCCATTAAGGTATCGTCAAACAACAGGGCAAAATCGCTTTCATTTTGTCTGTCTAATAATTTAGAGATAAAATGCTCGGGTTTTAGTTTGGCGGTATCTGCTCCCAACTGCAAAAGCAACATTTCGTAATCATCATCGGAATAATTGCTTAACTCTTTTTCCCAACTGTCGGCATTAGCAAGTTTGCTGTCAACCTTTTTTACTTGGTAGGCAAACTTATCATTCATAAATTTATACAGAAAAACCTTGTAATTATTTTGAACTCGTTGCCATCGTTACCCAAACCATAGTTTGCACTTATGCTTTTTAGGCTGTCTATTAATTGCTTGGTTTTATTTTGAAAATCTGTGTCTGTCATATTTTATTTTTTTACCGCTAAGACGCAAAGTTTTTCTTTATGACTTTGCAGTTTTCTTAATTTTTAAAAGTTATTTACAAATCTTTTTATACCATTCTTCATTAAATCAACATTAAAATTCAATAAAAATCCCAGTCTTTTATCCGCCAATTTTAAGTATGAAATAATTTGGGCTTCGTGAACTGGAAGTATTGTATCAACAGCTTTTAGTTCTAAAATGATTTCATTTTCAACAAAAATATCAATTCTGAAATCTTTGGAAAGAAGTTCCCCGTTATAGTATAATGGGATTACAACCTGACTTTTAGCTTCTATTCCTCTTAATTCAAATTCTTTTAACAAACAGTATTCGTAAACGCTCTCTAATAAACCTGGTCCCATTTCTTTATGTACGGTTATACAAGCATCTACAATTTGCTTTGATAATTTATTTAATCCTTCTCTGTTCATTGGTCTCTTATTTTTTACCGCTAAGACGCTGAGACGCAAAGTTTTTCTTTGTGCCTTTGTGCCTTTGCGGTTAATCCATTTTTTCTCCAAGTTGTTTATTAATTATTTTATCAAAATCGCTTTCAAAAAGTTGGTCTTGTACAATACGGTATTTTTCAAACTCGCTTTCTGCTTTGTCTTTGGCTATTTGTGCTGATATATTCCCTGCATTTTTAAGCACGTCTCTATCATCATATTTCAAAAACAAATTAAGCCGTTTTGCCCAATCTTGCATAGTCATAGGTATTTGCCTATTGGCTCGTGCTTCGGCTAAGTCTAAATAAGCATTTACAATTAGTCCTAATTCTTCTAATTCATTTTTCGAAAGATAATTTTTAGCAATAGAAACATCTGTTTTTAGTATTTTTCCATCAGGACTGTTTTTCCACGCTGTTAAGCCCATTTTATCTTTTGCACTATCGGCTCTTTTATGTATTAATTCAGCAGCTGTATGTTTGTGTACACCGTAATGTAATTTATTTTGCACTTTTGCAAAAAACTCACAGGTAGTAACAGCATCTTTGTTATAATCTAAGCTGGTAGCATAAATATCAGTTACTTTTTGATAAAATTTACGTTCGCTTAATCTTATCTCTCTTATTTCGGCAAGCAGTTCTTCAAAGTAGTTTTCGTTTAGATACGTGCCATTTTCTAAGCGTTTTTTATCCAATACAAAACCTTTAATGGCGAACTCTCTCAAAACTTTGGTTGCCCATTGGCGAAATTGTGTTGCACGAACAGAATTAACCCGATAACCAACAGAAATAATTGCATCAAGATTGTAAAATGCTACATTGCGAGTAACCTCTCTATTACCTTCTGTTTGAACTGTCCGGAATTTCCGGATAGTTGCTTCCTCTGTCAATTCATTTTGCTTGAAAATATTTTTTAGATGTTCATTTACCGTACGAATATCTACTTCAAAAAGTTCTGCTATAAGTTTTTGAGTAAGCCAAATAGTTTCATCTTCGTATCTTGCTTCAATACTATTTTTACCATCTTGCGATGTGAAGATTAAAAACTCGGATGTGCTATTTCGTATTAATTTATTACTCATCTGTCCTTATTCTTTTATTAAACGGCTCTGCCATAAAATTCATTAATATATTCGCTCACCACTAAATTATTGATGTATTTAGAAGCATCTGCATTCAAATGTATTTTATTTTTATTTTTGAATTGGTCAATTACCAATCGCATCATTTGTGTGCTAAAATAGCTTTCGTTATTCAGCAATTTTGTGTTTTGTAATACTTGTAAATCTGCATCACTTTTTACCGATTGCAGAGCGTCAAATATTTTGCTCTCTTTTTCCGACATTGTTCCTTTTTCTAACAGTCGTTTATGAATACGAGCATATTTAGGGTCGCTTTTGTATTTGTCCTTCAATAAATTGTTTTGGCGATTTAGCTCTTTTACTTTTTCGTAAATCTTAGTTAAAGCACCAATGTTTTTCTTCATTTCGTCTTGTGTAATCTCATCAAGATTTTTCTTGTCGAATAGGCGTTTTAATTCATCGTAAAGCGAAACAAATTCAGGGTCTTTTTTATCAAAATTACTTGCCAATGTTTCACGGGTTTTGCGAAGCGTGTCTTTTAACTCATCAGCCAAAACAAGTTCTTCTTCCGATATTTTTGTAAAATGAAACAATACATCTTCCAAAGCCACATTTAGCAGATTGGTGTTATCAATATTGTTTTCTAATGCCTCTTTTGTATTTAGCATAGCCAAATGATTTTCAGTTTCACGATAAAGCTGAGATAGTTTTTTGAAATCAACTTTTTCAAGCAAATCAAAATGACCAAATAAACGGATAAGGTTATACAGACTTTTTGCATTTCCCAGAGCCTTTTTAATTTTAAGAACAATATTACGGTCTTGTATTTGGCTTATTTGCTGTGAGAACAGTTCTGCATTTTGCGTATCGTAATGAAAAAGAATTTCTTTTATTTCGCTTATCTCTTCTTCAATCTCTTCTTTCGATTTAAATAGGTTAGAGTAAAACTCCATTTCATCGCCTAACTCGGCTTGAAGTTCGTCAAAATAGAGTTTGTTTGTAGCGTCAAACTCTGCTCTAATATCTGCAAAATCAACTATATATCCGTATTTAAAATTTTTGTAAGTTCGGTTTACTCTGGTAAGCATTTGTAATAAATTGTGCCGTTTAATTACTCTACCAATGTATAATTTCTTTAATCGTTTGGCATCGAAACCAGTTAAAAGCATATTGTACACAAAGAGTAAATCAATTTCGCCCTCTTTGAAATCTTCAACCCATTGTTTGCGTTCGTCTTTTGTTCCTATGTCGTGTAAAATCAGAGCAGATATATTTACTTTATAGCTTTGTTTTAATTTTTCGCCATAACTTGCTTGTGGCTCGGCTGCCATTGGCAACTCTTCAAGTTCTTGCTCTTTATTGGCATATTTCTTATTGAAAATCTCAAACATCTCTTTGGCTTGGTCTGAACTATCGCAAACCACCATTCCACCAATTGAAGCATCAGAAAAAGTTAAACGGCTTTTTTCAAAATCTTCAACAATATATTCAAGCATTGGCTCAACAAAACTGTGATGTGAAAAAACTTCTCTCTTTGGAATATCTCCTTTCAGAACTTTAATTTTATCTAAAGCATCTTTCAGCACAATTTTATAATCGCTTTCAATTTCCTCACGGATAAGTTTTAAGGTGTAACCATCGGCAATTGAAGCGTTGTAATAGTATTTATGAATATAATCGCCAAACAAATCTTTTGAATAAAAATCTTTAGTAATTAATGGTGTTCCTGTCAGTCCAATTTTTATTGAATTTGGGTCGGATTGTGTAAGGTTTGCCAAGAAACTACCTTTTGGATTATAACTACGGTGTACTTCGTCTAAAAAATATATTCTTTGAATACTTATGTCGTAATCTTGTTTGCTAACTACATTAGCATCTTCGCTAAACTTTTGAATATTTACAACCGTAATTTCAGGTTTTCCGCTGTCGTTGTGAATTGCAGTTGTGGTTTTAATATCCTTTACAAAATCCTGTCTTGAATTTACGATATGTACAATTAAACCACGAGCAACAAATTCTCGCTTGGCTTGTATAAGTAAATCCAATCTGTCAACTATAAAATAGAATTTTGGAATTATTTGTTTCTTTTGAAAATAGTCAGTCAGATAACGAACATTGTAATATACCAAAGCGGTTTTCCCGCTTCCTTGCGTATGCCATATTATCCCTTTTTTAATTCCGTTCTCTAATTTGTTTTCAATGGCTTTTGTAGCAAACATTTGCGGATAACGCATTATGTGCTTTTCAATTCCCTTCTTTTCATCTACATACGCAATTGAGTATTTGAGAATAAAAGCCAATCGGTCTTTGCTAAACAAAGATGTTAAAACTCGGTTTGTTGGTGTGTTTGTGTCTTTATTGGTTTGAAATTCAGGCGAGTTTTTTATAACAGATAAATTATTGTCTTTTAAAATGGTGTTTTCTAAATCATCATTTTCTTCTGCCAATAGTTTTGATAAATTAAATGTTTCTTCCTCTCTGAAATAATTAAAAATCGGTTTTTTATACGATGGTAAAGCATAGAAAGCACCTTGCAATGGCTCAATATCCTCATTGTCGTATTCCATATTATTTGAGAATACCATCAACTGCGTAATATTCACAAACTTTCTAAATTTCTTGTTTCTAAATCGTCTGTTTATTCTTTCTCTCTCGGCAATTATTCCGTCTCGATTGTTCGGTTTCTTTACTTCGATAAAAGTCAAAGGCATTCCGTTAATCAGTAGAATAATATCAGGTCTAAATTCTTCGTCTCCGTTTTTGTAAGTCAGTTCGGTTATAACATTAAAAGTATTGTTTTCAAAATTATCAAAGTCAATTAGTTTTACACCTGAATTGCTAATCAATTTTTCATAAAATGCTTTTCCTAAATCTTCGTTATCAAGTAGTAAAGAAGTATCTTGCAGTAATCTTTCTGCTTGGTCTTCGTCAAAGTCAGAGTTTATCTTGATTATGGATCTTTTAAAAATATCTGTGAATATATTTGTTTCAATATCCCATTTCGCACCTTTCAATGATAAGTATTCGTAACCAAGTCTGCATAAATGCAAAATAGAAGGAATTTTTACTCTTGTATCTTCGTTAAATTTCATATATCATCTTCCTCTAATTCAAAACTCACAATATACATTTTTTTGTACGAGCGTTGGCAAAAAATAGCTCTTTTGGTTTTTTAGGGTCGGCTTTTTTGCGTGCCTGCCTGTGCGATGCACGCAGACAGGTCGGCAAAAACCAAATGTGCTATTTTCGCGTGGGCTTTTCAATTTCTTTTCTCTTTAAATATTAGTACTCGGTTTCTCTTTTCTTGTATTGGCTACAACGGTGGGCGTATGATGCGTTAGGGAGTTCGTGATTCTCACTATCTCCGCACGATGCAAAGATGATGCGTGGTAAAATGTTACAATTACCTGAAAAACCCTTATGGATTATTACGC
>CBDUWQ010000060.1:0-18467 GCA_965370965.1 uncultured Bacteroidales bacterium | reverse complement strand
ACGATAACAGATGTATTGAAATGGGTGTTAAGCTTCAAAAACTTGCAAAACCCAATGCCGATGAACTAATTGTTGACGAAGTATTTAAAATAATTGATGCAATAGAATAATACTTAGGTAATAAAATAAATAAAAATTGAAGATAAACAACTTACATAAGGTATATTTTATAGGAATTGGCGGTATTGGCATGAGTGCCATAGCCCGTTGGTTTAATGCATCAAATTATAAAGTGGCGGGGTACGACAAAACTCCGTCAGATATTACCAATAATCTTATTAATGAAGGCATTGCTGTATCATATTCTGACTCGGTAAATGAGATTCAACCCGAGTTTAAAGAAAACAGGGAAAATACGTTGGTGGTTTATACTCCTGCAATTCCAAACTCGCATAAAGGCTTAAACTGGTTTAATAGTAATGGCTTTACAGTTTTAAAAAGGTCAGAGGTTTTGGGGCTTCTTGTTAAAGAAAAATGTGGAATAGCCGTTGCAGGCACTCATGGCAAAACTTCAATTAGCACAACCATAGCGTGGCTTATAAATAAAAATTGCAATGCTTTTCTTGGTGGTATATCAAAAAACCTGCTTAGCAATGTTATTATTAACCCAAAAGCTAACAATGTTGTGGTTGAAGCTGATGAATTCGATAGGTCGTTTTTAACATTATACCCCGAAATTGCTGTTGTTTCATCAATTGATGCCGACCACCTTGACATATACAATGACTATAATTTGATAGTTGAGGCGTTCAATAAATTTATTGGCCAAATAAAGCCCAATGGGTCACTTATATATAAAATTGGAATAGATATTGACAAAGCTGTAAATACAAATATCAGTTATTATTCATATTCACTTGATAATACTTTAACCGATTTTTATGCAAGTAACATAAAGGTAACCGATGGCTATTATAGCTTTACTTGGCATACTCCTAATAAGGTTTTTGCAGGTTTTAAACTAGGTGTGCCCGGGTTATATAACCTTGAAAATGCAGTTGTGGCATTGGCAAGCGCATGGTTGGTTGGTGCCGATATAAAAGAATTAAAAGCTAATCTAAATAGTTATTTGGGGGTAAAAAGGCGCTTCGATTATCAAATACGCTCCGATAAAATTGTTTTTATAGATGATTATGCACATCACCCGGTTGAGATAGAAGCCTGTATAAAATCGGTGCGGCACCTATATCCTAAAAAGAGTATTGCAGTAGTTTTTCAACCTCACCTGTACTCGCGCACCAACGATTTTGCCGATGATTTTGCAAATAGCCTTGAACAATGCGACAAGGTTATTTTAACCGATATTTATCCGGCAAGAGAGGAGCCTATGCCAGGAGTAGATAGTAGTTTAATATTAAAAAAAATAAACAACTCAAATAAAGTACTTTGTAAATATAACGAAGTTGTAAATACGGTAATTAATATCGATTCTGATATAATAATAACAATGGGGGCAGGTGATATTGACAGGTTGGTTCCCGAAATAAAGAGAGGCTTGATGAAAAAATATTCAATAAAATGATAATAGTAAAGACGGTGCATATACCGTATAAATGAAAATATGAAAAAGCTAAAAAACATAGCCCCTTGGATAATAATTTTGCTTTATATAGCAATATTGTTACCACTTATTGCTGCAAAAAAGAATGAAATAAAATGCAGTAAAATTATTGTCAGGATACTTGATGAAACTAATAACTTTTTTATTGAAGAGGGCGATGTGCTTTCTATGCTAAATGATAAAGGAGAAAAAATTATTGGAGAAGGTATAAATAGTATCAATGTAAATAAACTTGAGGAATTTTTACTTTTACACCCTTCGATAAAAGAAGCTAATGTTTACCGAAATTTGCAGGGTAATTTGGAGATTAAAATTATACAGCGTAATCCTATTTTGCGCATCATAAATAAAAACCGCGAAAGCTTTTATGTTGATGAGTTGGGTAAAATTATGCCATTGTCAAATAAATATTCGGCGCATGTGCTAATAGCATCGGGCAATATAGGCCTAAACTACACAAAACTAATACTGGCACAAAACGCAAAAATTGGTGATAACTCTGTGAATAACTCTAATGCACTACTACTTGATTTATACCAATTGGCCTCTTATATTTATCATGATGAATTTTGGAGAGCCCAGATTGAGCAAATTTATGTGTTAGATAATGGTTTTGAGTTGATTCCACGTGTAGGAACTCACTTAATTAAACTCGGAAGTATAGATAATTATAAAAATAAATTCAGGAATTTAAAAGCGCTTTATATACAGGGTTTGCCAAGTTCAGGATGGAATAAGTATAAAACAATAAATCTTAAATATAATAATCAGGTAATTTGCACAAAACGATAAAACAAAATCATTGAATAACAATAACATAGTAAAAATGATGCTTGCATCGTTTCAACAAAAGACTTATTAGAGGAAAATAAATTATAAACGTGATGAAGGAAAAAATAGTTGCTGCAATTGACATAGGTACAACAAAAATAGTTGTAATAATTGGTAAAAAAAGTGAGACCGGTAATATTGATATTTTAGGTTACGGAAATATCCTCTCAACCGGAGTTAAACGTGGTGTGGTTTTAAACATTGAGCAAACTGTTAAAGCCATACGGCAGGCGGTTGATTTGGCTGAATCGCAAGCAGGCGTAAAAATTACTGATGCCTACGTAGGCATTGCGGGGCAGCATATACGCAGTATCCGAAACCGCGGGTATATTAACCGCGACTCGTACGATGAGGAGATATCGAAAGAAGATGTACAAGCATTGATTGACGATATGCACAAAATACCAATTGAGGTGGGCGAAGAGATTATACACGTTTTGCCACAAAGTTTTATTGTTGATAATGAAACAGGTGTTAAGAGCCCTGTTGGTATGTTTGGAAAAAGGTTAGAGGCCAATTTTCATATTGTGATTGGGCAAACAGCAGCAGCCAATAATATTAAAAAATGCGTAAACCGTACCGGTATAAATGTAAAAAGCCTGATACTTCAGCCATTGGCATCGTCAGATGCAGTTTTAACCGACGATGAAAAAGAGATTGGTGTGGCATTGGTTGATATTGGCGGTGGTACAACCGATGTGGCTGTTTTTTACGATGGGATAATAAGGCATACTGCTGTAATACCATTTGGTGGCAATATTGTTACACAAGATATTAAACAGGGATGCAATATTTTGGAACGCTACGCCGAGCAGTTAAAAATAAAATATGGATCATCGCTTGCCGATAAAGCACAAGAGAATAAGGTTGTTAGCATACCGGGCATTAATGGCAGACCACCAAAAGAGATATCGTTTAAAAACCTTGCTCATATTATCCAATCGCGGATGGAGGAGATTGTTGCGCAAGTATATTTTGAGGTTGAAGCATCGGGAATGTTGCAGCAGCTTGGTGCGGGCATTGTTTTAACAGGAGGTGGTGCTTTGTTAAAAAACCTTGGTCAGCTTGTTGCCTTTAAAACAGGTATGGATGTTCGTTTGGGCTTACCTAACCAAAGTGTTCAAAGCAAAATTGTTGATGAGGTTAATCAGCCAATGTTTGCTACTGCAGTTGGTTTAATGCTTGCCGGTTTTTCCGATAAGAATAACAGTTTTGTTAAAGAAGTAGCTGATGCAGAAGCTAAACCAAACATTGAACAAAAGCCTGAAGATGAGTTGGTAGTAAAAGAAAAAGTATCAAAAGAGAAAATGAATGGCAAACAAAAAATATCGACCCTGTTTGATAAACTGGGCGGATTTTTTGAGGTAGATGATGAAAAAATGTAAACATAC
Source organism: uncultured Bacteroidales bacterium (assembly GCA_965370965.1). Taxonomy (GTDB): domain Bacteria; phylum Bacteroidota; class Bacteroidia; order Bacteroidales; family SZUA-534; genus GH45. The sequence goes on along the minus strand of CBDUWQ010000060.1, from coordinate 14,684 downwards.
GAACTACCCTAAAGTGAGAATATAAAACCTATTGGATTTAAAAAACAATAAAAACAGATAATCATGGCCGAAGAACTGATGAATTTTGATTTACCACAAAACAAAAGCTCCATTATTAAGGTAATTGGTGTTGGTGGTGGTGGTGGAAATGCAGTAAATCACATGTATCGGCAGGGAATAACCGATGTTGATTTTTTAGTTTGCAATACCGATGCACAAGCACTAAATAGCAGTGAGGTTCCCATAAAAATACAGTTGGGCGAAACCCTTACTCAGGGGCGTGGAGCAGGAAATAAGCCGGAGCAGGGAAAACAAGCAGCCATTGAAAGTCTTGATAAAATTAGCGAAGTACTATCGCATAACACAAAAATGGTTTTTATAACCGCCGGAATGGGTGGCGGAACAGGAACAGGAGCAGCACCTATTATTGCCGAAGAGGCTAAAGACCTTGGGATACTTACCGTGGGTATAATTACCCTGCCTTTTAGGTTTGAAGGCAAAAGGCGTATGAATCAGGCAATTGAGGGATTAACACAAATGCGCGACCATGTTGACACTCTGCTTGTTATTAACAACGAAAAATTGCGCGAAATGCACGGTGATTTGCCCTTGTCGCAGGCATTTAGTAAAGCCGATAACGTACTTACTGTTGCTGCAAAAGGTATTGCCGAAATTATTACAGTTCATGGCTCGGTAAATGTTGATTTTGCCGATGTGCATACTGTAATGGCAAACAGCGGTGTAGCATTAATGGGTTCGGCTATGTCGGCAGGCGAAAACCGTGCAATGTTGGCTATTGAAGAAGCTCTAACTTCGCCATTATTAAACAACAATGATATTAAAGGAGCAAAAAACATACTGCTAAATATTGCATCGGGTCCCGATGATGAAGTGCGCATGGACGAAATTGGTGAAATTACCGATTATGTACAAGAAGCAGCAGGAATGACTGCCGACATTATTTGGGGAAACACTTTGGATAACTCACTTGGAGATAAAATTTGTATAACAATTATTGCAACAGGTTTTGGAAACGAAAGTATTCCTGAGTTAGTGGCTCATGAAGCAGGTAAAAAGATTTCGGTACCATTAATTGAGGTTAGCAGACCCCAAAAAGAACCTACACAACAATTTGAAAAAGCGGAGGATGAAAAAGAGTTAGACGAAATACCTTTTGAGGTTATTGATAAGGATGTTAGCAAAGAGAGGGGACTGTTTGATTTTAGTGATGAAGAAAACAGTGGGGATGTTGAAAAATTTGACCTGTTTTCGAAAGAAAAAAATATGGTTGATTCCAACACTCAAAATCAATTTGATATAGGAACAACAACAGCTGACAAAAGTGAGGGTGTAACTATTAATAAAGTCGAAAAACCAAAAATTTCGTATAATAACGATAGCGATATTGAGGAACTGGAAAATGAGCCTGCCTTTAAACGCAAAAAAGTAAAATTGAATGAATCCGAAGATGCTGATTGTGAAGAAAAAGAGGTATCGCGTTATACATTAACCGATGAAGAAGGCACTACACGAATAAGTGAAGATAACTCATTTTTGTTTGATAATGTGGATTGATATTTAGTTAATACAAAAAAACCGCTACTTACTAAGCAGCGGTTTTTTTTATAGTTCAAGCACTATATAATAAGTTTAAATAATTTCTAATAAAAGTTTGCCCTGTTATCTTTAATTTCCGAAGCTTCTTTGATGGCCTCATAAACTTGATAACCCACCCTTGAACGATATGAGCGTGTAAGGTAGTTTTTATCGTTGCTTATGTTTAGGTTTTCAGCAGGTTGCTGTATGTTTTTAACCTGAATAACATAAACCCCGCTTTTACCTTTAATTGGTTCTGAAATTTGTTCAGCTGCAAGCTCAACCGCCGCTGCTTGAACCTGAGGTTCAAAACCCATTCCTGAAATTGAATAAGCACTAAAATTTGCATTTTTAGCCTCTTTCAGCAATGTATTCATGTTTTGTGCAACTGCCTGTAAGGTGCTAACATTTTGTTTTGCTTCAACCATTTTGTTTACAAGGTATTCTGCTTTTTTCTGCTTTTTAACTTCTCTTTCAATATCAATACTAACATTGGCAAATGGAGCAGTTCCTTCCTCCTGTACTGATTTTACTGTTACAACAACAAACATATCACCCAATTCAAAAATTTCAGATACTTCACCCTGATTGGCTAGGTAAACCCAGCGTATAACCTGACGTGGGTTTTCAAGGGTAGAAAGATTCTTGTCGTCTCTTTTTACAGTAGTTGTTTTCAAGCTATAACCATCTTTTTCGGCTCCATCTCTAAAAGATTCATATGTTCTGTTTGTGCCACCAAATTTACTTGCAGCGGCATAGGTATCTTGATATGTTTTTGTACTTGGCTCAATGGTACGTGCCACAGTTGCAATTTTAACTTTACGTATTTTTGTGCTCTGTTTTATAACCTCAATAATATGAACTCCAAATTGTGAAGTAACGGTAACCAAATCACCTTTATCGCCAAAAAAGCAGGCATCGTTAAATGGCTTAACCATTGCTCCGGCAGAAAACCACCCTAAGTCACCACCTTCTTCTGCCGACCCGTCTTGCGAATACTCTTTTGCCAATTTAGCAAAATTACCTCCTTTTTCAATCACATCTAACAGGCTATCGGCTTTTGCCAAAGCATCAACATTACCATCAGGGCGAATTAAAATATGGCGGGCCTTAACTGAATCGGGTATATTCTTAAACTCGGCAACCTTGCTAATCATATAGGCATTATTCTCTTTATATGAACCAAAAACAGTTCCCTCTTCGGCTGTAAATAACGATTTAATATTTGCCGGCAATTCGCTCTCGGTATAATAGTTGCCATCAAAAGGTATATCAGAATTTAAGTTTACAAACTGTTCGTTATTTTCAACTCTGTTAAATTCTTGCTTAAGGTTTTCAATCCACTTTTTTGTTTGTTTATTATCATTATCTGAAGCAATTACCGGAAATGTAACATAGTTAATTTCCCTTGACTCTTCTTGCTTATATTTATCGGTATTTTCGTTATAGTATGTTTGAAGCTCTTTTTGGGTATATGAGATAACACTATCGTTTACAGTGTTATATTTTATACTTATATAGTCAAAGTCAACCTTTAGGTTTTTGTTTTGTGCCTCGTTTTTTGCTTGCACGCTTGTAACAAACAACCCTTTTTCGACAAGTGTATTATATTTTTGATCAATTTTTTGCTGCACCAAAGCTATTTCAAATGCATTCCACGATGACTGTGCTTTGCCCGATGGGTCTAACTCCATATTTTTTAGAAACTGCATTACGAGTGTTCTATCAAACTGCCCTGTCTCTTGATTTTGGAAGATAGGTATTTGCATTATTTGCGGGTCAATGTCGTTTCCCTGAACCATATCAAAAAGTTCCTCGCCACTTATATATAAGCCTAAACTTTCATAAGTATCTACCATTAGGTACTCGCGTACCAACTGCTCCCAAGTTTGTTTGCGCAAACGTTCCATAGTAGGTTGGTCTAAAGTGGTTTGACCTGTATTGCGTTTATAGTTCTCAATGTTATCTTCAATTTTACCCTGATACAATTGATATCCTATTGATGTGCCTGCAATTTCAGCCACTTCATTTCGTGATTTGTCGGTAAATGAATTGCCGGATTTAAATAGGTCTCCAAGAATAAATGCCAATAAAGCTAAACCTATTACAATTGCTACTATTAATCCTCCTTTGTTTCTAATTTTCTGTAAAGTTGCCATCTGTTTCCTATTCTATAATTAAACGTATTATTTTACTTTTTTTAGGCTACGAATATAATAAAATTATATAATCTTTTTTGAATTAAATGTTTAATTAAACGCCTGTATATATTACTGATATTCATTTTATTACACAACGGTTCAAGTCGAAATCTTAATAGTTGGTAATAAACCTCAATTAATTTAACCAAATAACAGCATTTTTTTAACGGTCAATAATAACATTATGCAATTTTGGATATGAATTATCTTAATATTTTTAATTTAACCAACTCTATTTTTGTTGTGGATGCATTAGTAATTAAAAAACTATATTTATTGATAGTAATAATATCATTTACTTTTGGAATTGAGCCAAAATGTGATAAAATTAGTCCGGCTATAGTTTCGTAATCGTCAGACAATGGCAAGTTAAAATTATATTTTTCATTTAAGTCATCAATTTCTAGTCTGCCAGAAAATTCAAATTCATTATCAGATATTTTTTGGTCAATTAACGATATTTTATCATGTTCATCTTGAATATCACCAACAATCTCTTCTAAAATATCCTCCATTGTAACAATGCCCGATGTTCCTCCAAACTCATCGACCACCAATGCCATGCTTTTTTTGTTTTGAATAAATAGTGCCAATAACTTATTTGCTGGCATTGTTTCGGGTACTATTGGCAACTTTTGAACCATATTGGCAATTGTATTTGGCTTTTGAAAAATCATTATTGATGCTGCAAAACCTATAATATTATCAATAGAATCTTCATAAACCATAATTTTGGAGTACCCTGTTTCAATAAACTTTTGTTTTAAAAGTTCTACTGTATCATTTATTGCTACTGCCTCAATTTCAGTACGCGGTACAATACACTCTCTAAGTTTTATATTTGACAGGTCGAGTGCATTTTGGAATATTTTAATGCCTTGGTTAATTTCTTGTTTTTCATTATCGATACCTTGAGTGTCGTTTACCAAATGGTTTAAATCAACTTTGGTAAATGAAACATTAGTATTGTCGCTAATTTTAACACGTAAAACCAGTCTTATTAATATTCGCGAAAGCTTTGCAGTAAATTTGGCAATAGGATAAAAAATTATATAAAATAAATAAACAGGGATGGCGAAAACACGCAAAGTTTGATTCGGATCAATTCTAAAAAGTGTTTTGGGGATAAATTCGGCAAGTACTATTATTATTATGGTTGACACAATGGTTTGAATAAGCAATACTATACCGTCGGTGTGTGCAAAAACCCTAATGTATGGTTCAATAAGCCTTGCCATAAATAAACCATAAATAACCAATGCCAAATTATTGCCAACTAGCATAGTTGAGATGTATTGCGACGGGTTTTTTGAAAAGATTTTTAATATGTTTGAAGGGAATTTATTTTGTTTATTATCGAGCTCAATGCGCAGCCTGTTTGCCGATACAAATGCTATCTCCATTCCTGAAAAAAAAGCAGAAAACAAAAGGGTAACAAAGATAATAAGTATCAATTCCATTATTTTTTTATACTAAGATACAAAAATATAGCAATGTTGCATACATAATAAGTGGAGTTACAGTTTGTTATTTATACAGATATCAGTTGCCAACTCTCTCTTTGCGTCGCGAGTAATAAAAGAAAAATGCAATGGCACTAAACAAAAAATAATAATAGCTATTACCAATTCCTGCATGCATGGTTTCTCTTATGGATATACCTAAAGCAATAATTGCTACAATAAGCCAAACAATCTCAAGTATTCTTTTTAATATTTTAGTAGGTTTACTCATTATCAATATTTAATATGCCCCGTCCGTTTACTACTTCCCACCTTGAAAACGTTTGGTTTGATTCAAAACCATCACCATATATAATACTACCATCAGCCATTGTTATTTTCACAAACTGATCTGTTGTAATTTTTTCTTCTTCTTTTAACCAGACTAAATACTCGGTATTTAGTTTTTCACCTTTTTTATTAACAGTTTCCACATCATATTTTGCAACCCAACGCCCTTCGTCTTCATAATATATTGAGTAATTTGATCTTAATGTTGATGTTACTTTGCCAAAGTCGTCATAAAAAAACATATGCATTCCTTTTGGAAACTCGATGTATGATTTTTTTTCATTTTCAATATATCTCATTAACTCAGGAGCCTTCATTAGTACAACGTTATTACCGTTTGTTGAATAAGTAATTTCAACATTTTTAGCACTTACAATGGCCGAATCCTGTTTGGCAGATAATTGCATAACCTCCTGAATATCATTTTCACACGAAATAATAAAAACAAAAACCCCTATAAATAAAGGGGCTTTTTTAAATATATGTTTTATTGTGTGTGTCAAAGTTTAAAGGTTCAAGGTTTGAAATATTCGTTTTATATTTTTATTATTAATCTTTGTTTTTAATATTTATTTAGAATCTTACTTTTGTTTTAACATTAATCCAACCTCCAACTGTGTATGAATCGCCTTCGTTTGATCCAACTGCCATAAACCACTCCTCATATTTAGGAAAGTGTTTTGTGTATGTTGCAATAAGGTTGTTTGCTTTTTCAGTTAACTCAGCATCAACTTTTTTTGCTTTATAAAAATTATCAACAGCTACCCAGTAAACCGAATAGTGCTCAACACTCTCTTCACCTATTTTCATTTTTTTTGATGCTGCATAAGCTTTGCCAATCATAATGTAGGGTTTTCCATCATTAGGATTAAACTCTAAAGCTTTATTTGATAATTTGCGTACTTTAGGCAGGTTTTCCATTGCATAGGCCAATTGGCTCCACTCATAATAGTACAGTGCTTTTTTTCCAGCATTCTCTTGTAACTTGGTAGCCTCGTCATAATAGCCGGCAGCTTTTTTATACTCTTCTCGTTTTAAAAAAAGCCTTGCCAAATTGTGTGCAGCCTCAGCCGATGGTTCAAGTTTATATTGTTGCTCTGCTGTTCGTGCATATAAATCATGTTCGGTACATTCTGCCCTATTTAGTAGCTTGTTAACTTTTTTCATCCACTCTAAATCTTCAGATTTTTCGCTGCATTTAGGTTCAAAAATTGCTATCAGGGCATCACAAGTGGCAGCACCACTTTCTGAGAATAGGGCTTCAACATTATTAAATGAAGTTTCAATGTTTTTCAACTCCTTTTCTCCTCGTTTTTGATATTTGCCTCCTTTTGAAACTAATATTTTATTATACTCGGTGGCTTTTTCAAGTGTTTCAATACTAAAAGTATAATCATTAATAATTTGACTGCCCTCAATTTTGCTTGGGGTGGCTTTATACAAACTTACTGCACATTGCATATAAATAGTAACAACAGCCGATTTTGATTTATTGTCTTCAAGTTTCATTGCCTCACCTAATATGTCATAAACCTCTTGTTCAGCAGTATTACCTCTATAGCCATACAAATCGATACCTTTATAGCTGTAAACTCTTCCTTTACCACCAAAATATTCAATCCGCTGGTCGTATATCATCATTAAGGTGTCAATAAGAGCTTCTTTTTTTGTTTTATCTTTTTCGCGAATAATTAAATTATTATAAATGTTAGCTCCTTTAATATATGTGTTTTTGCTGGCTTTCGGACAATTATTAAAAACCTTCCGCCAAGAATTAACCGCATCATTATAATTTTTTTGCTTATAAAACTCTGAGTATAACGAAATATTCATTGCACAATGAACCCTTGAACTGCTATCGGTTCCATATTTAGGGTTTAAATGTGGGGAAACTCCCTGTCCTATTGCCTGAATGGCAAAAGCTAAAATAATAATTACCGAGAATGCTGATTTTAATAATTTTGAATGCATATTTATTTAAATTTACGTTTTACAAACCAAATATCTGACAAAGATATATTTAAACTTATAATTCCATAAGTTTCGCGTAATAAATTTTGTTCTAATGTTCCTCTTTGCCCAAGTTCAAAAGCTAGATTAAATGAGGTTTTTGTTTTTCTTAATGGTAAACCTACACCAAAACTTATGCCATAATCATTTATTCTTGTATTTTTCACTTCAAGGTGCGACTTTGTATAATGACCACCAAGTCTATAATGCACCCTTTTAAAATAATAATTTATACTGTTATTATCAGGGGTAAACTCTAAACCACCTCTAAATGTTAGCAAATCGTTAAATGCGGCGTCATAAATATCGTTAGTAACTTTACTCCACCTTTGGCTATAAACATCGGCACCAATAAGCAGCTTGTTTTTTAAATTATATGTAAAGCCAAAGCCAAAAGCATGTGGCAAAGTAACTTTACCCTTTATATCCGATGTATCAATTGCAACTGTTGTTAACTCATATTCGCCTCTGTCATTTTTATATATGCCTTTATAATAGCTTTCGTCCGGATATTTTTCATTTAGTACAGTACCTGCTAATATACTCTTGTTTGAATTCAATGATATTTTACTCTCATAAACCGCACCAAGTATAAGTTGTGAATTGTTTTTAAGGTCAAATTTATATTGGATGCCATAATCAAAAGTAAATCCATTAATATTTATTTGCTTATCCATTTTGGTGTTATCGTACTGCGCCCATGTTGCTGTATCGGCAAAAATAACTGTTGACACTTTATTTATGGCACCAAATGCATAAGAGGCGGTTATTCCTAATGATAGGTTATCATTAATTGAGAAAGCGTTTCCCCAATATACTCTGTTAACTCCGCCCGAACCATGTAGGTAACTGTTAATTTGACCATTCTCATCACTATAATCAATGGTTTTAAAAGTATAATCTACCCTTGATACGGGTGAAAGCCCAAAACTTGTTGCCCAAAACTTATTTGCTTTAAAACCCAATGCAAAATAACCAAACCTTGTATCGGTAAGCTCTACATTGTCAATTGACGACTCAATTTTATTAAAACCTGTATTAAAACCAATGGCATAAATTACCGATAAACTATCGAATTCAGAATATGAGGCAGGATTCAAATTATTAAGATAATTATTTGAGCGCAGCCCTATTCCTATTCCACCCATTGCTTTTGACTGTTCAAAACCTTTAAAGCTATTGTCGCCAAGCCCAAATTGTGAATATGGGGAACCTACCTGTGCCTGATTGTTAAAAAAGGCTGTAATAAAACCAATTAGTAATATTATTTTAAGTTTGTTTGTCATTATGTATTAATATACTATTTAATCCTTTTGGTACTAAAAATGAATCTGCAAATATGGGATAATTTATTTTTTTATCAAACAAGAATGCAAAACCACCTGTAAAAATTATTTTTAAATTGGGATATTGTTCCATAAAACGTGAAATATATCCATTTATTTCAAATAGTATTCCATTTTGAACTCCCCCTTGAATAGCTGTTTTGGTTGAATGTCCTAATAGCTCAATGTTTTCAATGGGTTCAGCAAGCGGAAGCTTGCCGGTAAATTCGTAAAGTGCTCGGTATCTAATTTCAGGACCGGGTGAAATCGCACCTCCTTTATATACTCCATCTTTGCTAATAAAATCAATGGTAATAGCTGTACCAATATCAAAAACCAAACAAGGGTTGCCATTAAACAATTTTGAGGCAGCCACTGCCCCTGCAATACGGTCTTTTCCTAGAGTTTCGGGTGTTTTGTATTCGCTTTTAATTGGTAAAGGGGTATTATGCGTTAATTCCATAACTGGCAATTCATCGGGTATATTAGCTAAAAATTCAGTTTTATCAATACCTCTGGTATCAGAATAAATTGCTTTTTTTATTTGGTATTCGGTTATTAACCCTTTAATAAAACTTTTTTTTAGTTGTGTTAAATATGTATGATAAACTATTTTATAGTTATGAAACACACAAACCTTAAATTGAGTGTTGCCTATATCAATAATCAAGTTCATTTTATAAGTTCAAGTAGGTGGTTAAAAAAAAGTATTTCAAACAGCAAATCATCATTTTTCATCAACAATATAACAGTATAAATATTTTTTCCTTCGCCGAGGGTCCACTGCCTTTTTAGTTTTTTTAATTCAAATGCATTATCATCACCTACCGACCAGTCATCTTTGTTATCATCATCACTACCATATATTTTGTTTAGTTTATTTACTATTTTAACAATGTTTTTCTTTTTACTAATATCTATTTTATTGATAAACCTTACATTAATATTGCTGCTTCCTATAATATTTTTTTTTTCGTTAAAAACCCTGAATATAACTGTACTAAAGATATCAAATTCTGTCCATGGCAAAACTTTTTCATATTCAATCATAAAAATCCCTTCATCCTCAACACATGATATTTCATCATAATCATCGTCGTAAAAAAAGGTTGTTAAATCGAATGTAAATAGTTCAATAATATTTTTTGGCTCTTTAAAAAATCCGAATGATACCATTAATTTTTACTTTTTTACTTTGTAAATGTAGTGATTTTTACACTAACATATTTAAATGTGCTAATGCCCTTTTTACCGATGTTATTTTTTCAAAAGTTAAAATTAATTTATTGCCCTTTTCTTGCATACGACAGTTATCGCCAAACTTTTGCATATTATTAAGTATTTGCTGAAATTTTGCTGATTGATAAAACAGTGATGTGCTATCTGAAATAAAATGTATTTTCATTTTGCCACCTTTCAAAAAAACACGTTCCATACTCATGTTTATTGCAAGCCATCTGAGTTTTACTACTTCTAACAGTTCAATTGTTGAATCGGGTATTGGACCAAACCTATCTTTTATTTCTAAAGCAAATTTTGTCAATTCATCGTCGGTTTTTATGTTATCAATTTTTCGGTATAGGTTAATTCGTTCAGAAATACTTTCGATGTACGAATCTGGTATCAGCAGCTGTAAATCGGTGTCGATATGGCAATCGCTTACAAACTGTATTTGATTTAAAGCCTCATGCGAAATATTTTGTTTTACCTGAGACTCTGTAGTATCAATATCTTTTAGCTCATTTTGCTTAAGTTCAATAAGTGCCTCGTCAAGTATTTTCTGATAAGCCTCAAAGCCCAAATCGCCTATAAAACCGCTCTGTTCTGCCCCTAACATATTTCCAGCTCCTCTAATATCAAGGTCTTGCAATGATAAATTAAATCCGCTGCCAAGTTCCGAAAAATCCTCGATTGCTTTTAACCGCCTGCGGGCTTCGTTTGTTAACATGGTTATAGGAGGAGCAAGCAAATAGCAAAATGCCTTTTTATTAGAACGTCCAACCCTACCCCGTAGCTGGTGCAAATCGCTTAACCCGTAGTTTTGTGCCTGGTTTATTATTATGGTATTTGCATTGGGAATATCAAGCCCCGACTCAATAATGGTGGTGGCTACCAAAACATCAAATTTGCCATCGATAAAATTGAGCATAATTTTTTCAAGGTTTCGGCCTACCATTTGACCATGCGCAAAATCAACTTTTGCATTGGGGCATAACCTTGATATGGTATCTGCTACCTCTTCAATGTTTTGTACCCTGTTATTTACAAAAAATACTTGCCCATTACGGCTTATTTCATAGTCAATAGCCTCTTTAATAATATTTTCGTTAAAAGTGTGCACTTCGGTTAAAATGGGCTGGCGGTTGGGTGGCGGTGTGTTTATTATTGACAAATCGCGTGCACCCATAAGTGAGAACTGCAAGGTGCGAGGTATGGGTGTTGCTGTTAATGTAAGGGTGTCAACATTGGTTTTTAACTTTTTTAGTTTTTCTTTTACAGTTACCCCAAATTTTTGTTCCTCATCAATTATAAACAGCCCCAAATCTTTAAATTTTATATCTTTTCCTACCAGTTTATGGGTTCCAATAATTATGTCGACCTCGCCCGATTCTAATTTCCTTTTAACCTCTGTTTGTTCTTTTGTGGTACGCAACCTGCTAAGGTACTCTATGTTGCAAGGGAAATCGTGCAAACGCGATGAAAAAGTTTTGTAATGCTGTAATGCCAATATTGTTGTTGGCACCAATACCGCCACCTGCTTATTATCGGCTACAGCTTTAAAGGCAGCACGTATGGCAATTTCAGTTTTGCCAAAGCCTACATCGCCACATACCAGCCTATCCATGGGTATTGAGTTTTCCATGTCGGCTTTAACTGCTTTTGTCGATTTTAGTTGGTCTGGGGTGTCTTCGTAAATAAATGATGCCTCTAATTGTTGGTTCATAAATGAATCGGCCGAAAAAGCAAATCCTTTTTGTGCTTTACGCTCTGCATATAGTTTAATCAAATCTTTGGCGATATCTTTAACCTTTTTTTTGGTTTTTGCCTTCAGGTTTTTCCATGCTACCGAGCCAAGTTTGTGCACTTTTGGGTCGCTTGCATCTTTACCTTTATATTTTGATATGCGGTGCAACGAGTGGATACTTACAAACAGTACATCGTTATCGCGATAAATAAGCTTTATTGTCTCTTGTTGTTTGCCATTAATGTCAACTTTTTGCAGTCCTCCAAATTTGCCTATACCATGGTCTATATGCACAACATAATCACCGGGGTGCAGGTTGGTTAGCTCAGCAATAGTTAACGATTCGCGCTTAGTAAAACCTGTTTTAATATGAAACTTATGGTACCGCTCAAATATTTGGTGGTCGGTAAAATAGGCAATTCTTAAATCATGGTCGGTAAACCCTTCATGCAAAGTTTGAACTTTTGAGCTGAATTCGGCTTTAATATCGCGGTCACGAAAAATAGCCATTAACCTTTCCATCTGCTCAGAGGTATCAAAAAGGATATAATTTTTATATCCTTGTTCTGAAAAATCATTGAGCTGTGATGTTAACAAATCAAAATTTTTACGTATTGCGGGTTGAAGTGTAGTGTTGAATGTTGTATATGGAGCATTGCCATGATAATTGGAATTACCAAATTCAATTAATTTAAGTTTATTGACCAAACTAATTAGCTCATTGCCATTTATTACCAAATTTTTTATGTCTTTAGATGTTTGACCTTCATCTAATAAGTCATTTATGTCGGTGTTTTTTATAATTTGATTTATCCTGTCAGCAACAAAACTCAAATCGTAAAAACCATACACAGTATTGGTATCAAGGTATTCAAAAAGTGTTATACGATTTTCGTTGCTAAGCTTTTCTTGTATATTTGGAATTATTGTTACTTTTTGAGGTGTTGATTTTGTAAGCTGATTTTCAATATCGAATATACGTATGGAATCAACCTCATCGCCAAAAAAGTCGATTCGGCAAGGTTCATTACCTGCAAATGAAAAAACATCTATTAAACTGCCCCTAACTGCAAATTGACCAGGTTCATATACAAAATCTGTCCTTTCAAACTCATACTCAGCAAGCAGTTCAATAATAAACTCCCTATTTAAGGCATCACCCTTTTTTATTGTAAAGGTGTTTGATTTTAGCCTGTCGGGCGATATTACTTTCTCCATTAATGCTTCAGAATAAGTAACTATTACAAAAGGAGCATCGGCAGTAGCCACTTTGTTTAAAATATCTGTCCTTAATAAAATATTACTGCTTTCGGCCTTACCATACTGAATTGAGCGTTTGTATGATGATGGCAAGAATCCAACATTGCTATCACCAATAATATTTTGCAGGTCGTTATAAAAATATGCTGCTGTTTCTTTATCGTTTAAAGTTATAACAAACCATTTTTGCGTTTGTAAAAACACTGTTCCAATAACAGATGCAGCAGATGATCCTTTTAAACCATCAATATAAATATTGTTTTTATCGGATTTAATAGAATTAACTACCTTAATGACTGATTGTAAGCTTTTATAGCTATTTGAAATTTGTGAAGTATCCAAAGCGGTCTTAATTGTTTTTTGCAATTTACAGGCTAAAAAAAGCCATTTGCAAAAATACAAATGGCTTTAATTTATTCTAAATTTTTTGTCTATTTTTCTTCATCTTCATCTTCAACTCCAATAAGTTTGATTGGTATTTTTTTTAGTTTGGCATATATCTCACCTTCAGATTGTATGTCGTCATCATCTAAATTATAATACCACTTAATTTCAATACCAATACCCGATTTATAGAACTCCTCAAGCTTTGTTAATATTAAAGAGACCATTTTGGCCGATGCGGAGTTTAAATAATCAACCCTAAAATTAAAAACAACATCATTTTTTAATTTCCCAACATTCTGATCAATCCATTGCAAAACAGGCTCATATGTTTTTACAACATTTTCGGGTAATGAGCGTCCAGAGATTTCAAAAAAATTATTTGCCGGATCAAAAATAACCTGAGGTGTTTTTGTTGATTTATCTATTATTAATGGTGGAATTTTATTCATAAATTTTAAAATTTGATATTGTGTACAAGATAATAATTTTTTATCACTTACTTATTAATTATTCTGCCAGTTTTTTTATAACCAAATAAAAAAGGCAGTTTTTAAAAAGATATTATTTAATCAAGATGCTCTTTTTGTATAATTACGTATGGTAATATATCCTATGGTACTTACCAAAACGGCTCCAATAATATAAAAAATACCCATAAATAAAGTTAGCCAATATTCGCTTTGCTGTGAATACTGTAAATTTTGTACTAAATGGTACTCTTTGTTTGCAGTAATAAATACATATAGTATAATGCTAACATATAAAATATTCGACAAAATAATATAGGTTCGCTTATTTGATAAATAGTAAAGCCAAAAGCTAATGCTTAATAAAACTATAAATGATACTATGCCATAAACGCCTGCTTTTTTTTGTAACATAGCATACTCTTTGCCAATTGACTCTAAAACCAATGAATTGTTTAAAAGTTGGTTTAAATCTAAACAAACATAAAGCAGTATTATTGCACTTGTAATAAAAAATATGTAATATATAATTGTTACTATTTTTGTCGAATTCATTCTGATTCAAAAAATTAAAGTTATTGTAAAGTATGTTTTTTATTAATGTTTAAAAAAGCAAAATTAATAATTTCTTAAATTCAACTAATAAATGCAACTTTTAGATTTGGGATAATACATTACTT
>CBDUWQ010000059.1:0-18709 GCA_965370965.1 uncultured Bacteroidales bacterium | reverse complement strand
CTTCGTCAAGGTCGAGTTATTCAACACCGTCAAGGAGCAGTTCTTCATCAAGCAGTGGTTCTTCATCAAGGTCGAGTTATTCAACACCGTCAAAGAGCAGTTCTTCATCAAGCAGCGGTTCTTCGTCAAGGTCGAGTTATTCAACACCGTCAAGGAGCAGTTCTTCATCAAGCAGCTCATCATATTCAGCACCAAAAAGTTCAAGTTCTACCGGAACTCGAAGTTCATCAGGATCATCGAGCAGTAGGAGTTCATCAAGCTCGTCAAGCTCAGGACATAAAAGGTAAGTTGGGAGTAAATAATGTAGTTTTCAATTGAATAAATGCATTAAACTCTCAAACCTGAAACTTTGAACTTTGAACTTTGAACCTGAAACTTTGAACTTGAAACTTTGAACTTTGAACTTTGAACTTCTTAACCTTGACCTTTGAACTTTGAACTTGAAGCTTTGAACTTTGAACTTGAAACTTTGAACTTTGAACTTGAAACTTTGAACTTTGAACTTTGAACTTTGAACTTTGAACTTTGAACTTTGAACTTTGAACTTCTTAACCTTAATATCTAAACAGATGAAAAAAAGATACCTTTCAACATTAGTTTTAGCATTAATTGCAATATGTACTTTTGCACAAAATGAGGATGATGCATTAAAATTCTCACAGTTTTTACCATCGGGTACTGCGCGATATACAGCAATGGGAGGAGCATTTGGAGCCTTAGGAGCCGATTTATCAGTTATGGCAACAAATCCTGCCGGAACCGGGATTTACCGAAAAAGTACAGTAGGTGTATCTACTGCATGGTCGTACCATAACACAAAGTCAATGTTTAACGATGCAAAAAAGGAGGCAACCGAGCTAAGTTTTCAATTATCAAATTTAGGGTTTGTGGTGGTTAATTCACTTAGTAATAATTCAAATTGGAAAAATTTTAATTTTGGTTTTGCGTACAACCATATGAATGATTATAACAGGGCTATCTCAATAAAGGGTGACAATAATAGCAGTTCGTTGCTCGATTTTCAAACTGATGCATTGAATAATGGACTTATAAGTGAAAATGATAATGCCTATTATAAAGCCGATGCTGTTTATTTTGACACAGTATCAAATACATATATTAACGATTATCAGTTGCCCCAGCCCGATGGGAGCTATGGAACCGAACAGGCTCATCAGGTAAAAACAGGGGGTTATGCCGGCGAATATGATTTTAATATAAGCGGTAATTTTCGCGATTTTTTATTTGTTGGGGCAACGGTTGGTATTCAAAATATTAGGTATGAGCAGGTAACCTATCATAGCGAAACACCCAAAAAAGATATTGCCTTGCATAGTTTTAACTCAACCGATTATATGTATGCCAATGGTAACGGCTTTAATTTTAAACTTGGCATGATGCTAAAAATTACACATTTAGTTAGAATTGGTGCAGCAATACATACCCCTACCATTTATAATTTTAATAATGATTATTGGACAGATGTAAATGCTACGGTTGAATATACTGATGGTATATATGATAATACAGGGAAATCGCCCAGAGGATATTATAACTGGAAGTTTTCATCGCCTGCACGTTATATGTTAAGTAGTGCTGTTGTTTTAAGCAGGCTTGCTATTATTTCGGGTGAAGTGGAATATATAGATTATTCAACAATGAATATGAGTGCCTCAGACTATTTTTTTGAGGAAGAAAATAGTAATATAAAAAGCAAATATAAAGGTGCATTTAATGCAAAGCTTGGCGTTGAATTCAGGCTTTGGATTTTGAGTTTGCGTGCCGGAGCCGGTTATTTTGATAGTCCGTATAAATCAACCAATACAAACAGCGAAGCATATAAACTTTTACTATCGGGTGGGGTAGGCATAAATGCCGGAAATTTATATTTTGATGCCACTTACCAGTATGTTTCAAGCAGCGAATATTACTATATGTACGAATATAAAAGTAGCAAGGTAGCCTTAGAAAATAACAGCCATAAATTTATGGCAACTTTAGGGTATAGGTTTTAATCATTTACAAACAGTAAACCAAAACTATTTATTAACCACACTCTCACTTTATAGTATTTTATTATTCCTATTGTTAACTAAATATTATCTATTTGTTAAGAATTGGATATTTCAACAAACTTATAATTAATATTTGTTAGTTTTGCAGCGTATTTATAAAGATATTTATTATGACAGAAAAACCTATTACCATAGCATTGGTTGCACACGATAAAAAAAAACAGATAATGCTTGAATGGGCAAAAGAAAAAATTGAGATACTTAAAAAAAGAAAACTATTAGGTACATCAAATACAGCAAAACTGCTAAAAAGCGTATTAGACTTAGAGGTTGAGGCATTTGGCCATGGTCCTTCAGGCGGAGATATTTATTTGGCTACCAAAATTTTAGATAATGAGATTGATAAGGTTGTGTTTTTTATTGATTCGGAAACCCCGCAAGGACATGAGCACGATATTCAGACTTTAATAAGAACAGCAGTTATAAATAACATACCAATTGCATTAAACCGCGCATCGGCAAACTTTATTATATTGGAAAATTAAACTCTTAAATATAGGGCAGGTTGTACCTTGTTAATGTATAGAGATGTTTAACTGTGGTGTATAAGTTTCGCTATAAAACAATTTATTATTAAACGTTTTTATGGGGTATGATATATACTGCCCTTTGAATTTTGTTTTAAATACCATAACAACTTTTTTGGTTTCGTAAGGTTTTAACAGTATTTTAGTTTGAATAGTGTTATTGCTTATGGGGCTATTTTCAATATTTAACATTTTTGCATTTGAATAAACCAGCTCAACTCCGCAAGGTATTGGAATTGACACCGATAGGTTTTGTTTAAGTTGCTTGTCTAAATTTTTATAAGTAACAACCTGTTTGTAATACTCTTCTGTAGAAAAATTTAACGTTTTAACCAAATTGTTATCAAGATGATGGTAGCGATTTGCGATATGTAGTTTGTTTGGTTTAGAATATGAACTTGATATTTTTTGTGGACTTCCTGTGTAAACAAGGTTTAAATGGAGCGTATCGGTTCCGGTATTTTTTATATCAATATGTTTAGCAAGTGTAAAATTAAGTGGTATAGCAATATACGAAAGTAGGGTGTTGCTTTTATGCGGTAAATCCTTGCCATTATTAATTTGATAAATAAGCTGGGTATTTTTATCTGTGTTTGATAAGCTCATTGTTTTTAATATACTGTTTAAGGCCATCGCAATTTCATAAGGAGTATGCCCCTTACTATTAATTTGTTTATTAATTTGTTTTATTAATTGATGTGTAAGATTATTTAAACCTAAATCATTGGCAAGGCTTAACATTAGCGCACTTTCTGATATGGTTAATTCATTAATTGGGGTTTTTATACTATCATTTTTTATCAATAATTTTGCATATTTTTTATTACCCGATGCTATAAAAGCTTTAGCCATATATAGTCTGTTTACAGTATTGCTTGGCTCATACAGTATGCACTTGTATAATTGCTTTTGCTCTACCAAATTGGCCAAGGTTAATGTATAAACAACATAAGTTTGGTTTGAGTTTTCGGTAACCGGTAAAAACTTGAGTTTCTGCAATTCACGTTGTTGATAGCGTTTCCACCTGTTTAAAACACCTTCGTTTATTTTGTATCCATTTTGTTTAGCTTTAAGCATAAATTCGCCTGCATAGCTTGTAATCAGGCCTGTTGGCTCAGTATTCGATAGCGTGTTTTTAAAACCTCCTTGTTTGGTTTGGTATTTTATTAGCTGCAATAAAGTACTGTTAATGGTTTTGGTAAACCTATGTTTTAATACATCATTATTAATAATATTGTTTAAATAAATAAGCGGAAAACTTTTGTTTATAAGGTAAGCAAGGTTGTTTGAGGTGTTTTTATTTAACGATTGTATTATTAGCCAAATGTTTGGTATGTTAAAGCTTGATAATTCAAGTCTGGCGGTATTTGTCCCTTTAATTCCTATTGGAGTAATGGTTTGCTGCCATTGCTTTTGCATGGGTATTATTGTTGATACACTATGTGTTAAGTAATTTGGATTGCTTTGTATAGGAATGTTTATTGTTTTTGTTGTATGTGCTTTGTCCGATTTGGTTAAAATTTGAAATTGTCCGTTACCAACCACTTTATTTGTCCTAAATTTTAAGGTAAAACTCTTTAAACTCTTTTTATCAACAATTACATTTTTTTCAATACAGCAGTATAACTCAATGTTATGTGTGTTTTTAATTTGTATTAACAGGGTATCGGCATCAAGTGTATTATTATAAATATTAATTGGCAACTCAACAATATCACCGGCATTAATATATGTGGGCGTTTTAGCTTCAATGCTAATAGGTTCATAAATTTCGGCTGTTTTATTTACCTCAAACACTCTGCCGGTTTTATTTTCAATTCCTACTATTTTAATATTAATAATATTTTGTGTTGTAGGTGCTTTAATATAGTGCGTTACTCTTTTATTGGCTGATAAATAAAAAGGACCTAATAATAATTGGGGTTTATTTACTGAATTTGGTTTAATGCAAGGCTCGGTAAAATTAGTTTTTTGAATAATATTGGTGTTATAAATCAAGTCGGTATCTAATTTTCTGTTTTGCAGATAAACTGAGCTCCAGGTTGAAATACTATTTAACTGTTTTTGGTTAAAGTAACTCGATATAGATGACTTTTTTGTATGGTTTTTAATTTTAGGAGAGATATAAACATAGTACTTCAAGCTATTATTATTTGTGTTTGCAATATGCAACGGTATTTTTCCTCCAGGTGTCCAATCGTGTGGTATATCTGCTTTTAAAGGTATTTCGTTATTATTAAATGTACCCAACACATTAATATACTTTAAACAAGGTATGTTTTTTAAAGAATTATAAGGCAAAAATGAAATATAAAACCCGGGCAGCATCTGTTTTGTAATAATAAAACCGGTTTTTTGCAAACTTGGCGTACATTGAACCCATTGGCAGCTAAGAATATGCGTCCCATTCTCAATAGTAGCCATTGCATTAACAGGCTTTTTTGATTTATAAAAAACAATGCATGAATCGCCAATGTTATAATTAGTTTTATTGGTAGTAATATTTATGGTTGGTATTTTGCCTTTATTGGTAATTATACTCTTTAATGTTTTAACTATTGTGTCATAATTTGTAATTGTTTCAACGGCAAAAGCAGTATTTGTTTGCAAGTTTATTATTTTGCTCAACCCATTATTATTACCATTAAAAGCTAAAATTGTGTCTTTTTGTAATACAATATTATCTGTCAGGTGTACACTTACCGTCAAGCGGAATTGTATTCCCGTTTTTGTCCAGTTTGGTAATTCTATTTTGGCTTTACCGTATTTGTTAAATCGGGTTTTATAGATTTTTCTTTTTACGGTACTATCTTCATTAAACAAATTAAACTTAGATTGTGCAATATTTGATTGTATCGGCCTTTTTATAGGAATAATTTCGGTATTAATTATTTGGTTTTTAAGGCTAACTGTTTTTGAGTTGGATATTATTGATGCAGTATTGTTCTCCTTATTAATATTAAGCTGTACAGGCAGTATTAAAATATTTTTTTTTATAATTTTAAAGGGATACTTAAACTCGGCTTGTCCATATTTGATAACAATATTCCAGTTGCCATTTTTGCAATTAAAAGGTAAATCAACCTTGTAAAGTGTTAACGATGTGCTTAGTGCAGGAACAATACGGGTGTTAAAAAAAAAATGACCGGGCGATTCCAGCATAATTTCAAGATTCTTCTTGTTTAGATTGGGTAATCCGTTTTTTTTTAATATTACACCAATTTGCATGCTGTCAGTCGGCAAATAGGCAGGTTTTAATCCATTAATATGGCATAGTAACCCCCTGTTTAATTTTATACCGTTGTTAACATTACTATTTTGGGCAATAGAATTATTGCTGCTAAGTTTAAGGTAGGTTATTTGCGATTTGTGTATTACCCTAATAAAAACATCTTGGTTTATTATTTTTGCTTTTGTAATTCCATTTTTGTTGGTAGTAAGTGTGGCAAGCTTATTTTGCTGATAATCGAAAATTTCAATTTTGGCATTTTTTGCGGGCATACCTGTATTGTAGTTGCTAACCATAATATAAAGAGTATCAAGTGGTGTGCGCTTTGCTATTACATTTACGTCTGAAAAAATAATATTGTGGCTATATACAATAATATTTTCATTGATTTTATTACCTGCTAAAGCATTATCTGCAATAATTGTAGTATCGCTTATTTTATGAACAACATCATTTGCATTATAGCTAAATTCAAAATTATATAATCCGCTTTTTGATAAATCGGCTCCCAAAAGGTTAAGGTTATAAGTTGTAAGTTCGTTTGGGTTGTAATTTAAAAGGGTTTGCAGGTTGTAAGTTTTAATAAAAATATTTTTGCCAACCCGCTCCAACTCATTTTTGCCTGTAAGGTTATTAACTTGCAAAAACTGCATCATATTATTATTGGGCACATGTGTTATTTTTACCTTAATGCGCTTAATATTCAGTATATTAACATCAATTAAATTTGGCGATTTACCTTGTGTAATATAATGCGAAGAGTCGGAAAGAGTTATAATAGGATAAGGGTGTGTTAACTTAAAAACAAAATTGAAGTTTTTGTTTAATGCTACATCCTTATTATTTAATAGTGCTTTTGATATATGTAATTTGTGTGTTTTGTTGGTAATATTTTTAAATTTTATTGTTATTTCATTTTGCCGATATGTGATATTGTAGTTTTTTAATTGCAAAATGTTTATTAAAGAGTCGAGTACCATTTTATTGCTTATGGCATCGGTAAAACGGATTTTTAAAATAGGTTTAGGAAAGTGTTTAAGTTTACAATAAACCACCTTAAAGCTATCTGCCGAAGCTATATTTATTGCAGTACTATCTTTAATTTTTGAATTAATTTGTTGTCCGTTCCATATAACAATTACCTTATTGTTGTATTTTGTTCTTTTAATGCCATTTATTAAAAAATTTACCGAATGAATATCATTACCGGGCATATACGTAATAAATAGTTTTTGCTTGTTTTGGCGGGCATTAACTAATTTTTGTTTTTTCTCAAAATTAACATAATCGTTAAAAGTTATATGGCCTTTAATATATGGTACACTGATTTTTGTTGAATCATAGTAAACAATTTCATTAATTTTAATTTTAAAGGTCGATGCAGGTGTTGAGAATTCAAAGCGGAAAGGTTTTAGCTTAGTTGCAGGAAAAATATTTTTCACATTTAGCTTACACGAATATGCGGTTCCGGTGGGTAATGGTTCATTTGGCTGAAATTCAATAGTCCTCTTATCGGTAAAATAAATGTATCCATTAATTGATGGCGTAAACTGTATAATATCATTTTGTAAAGGTTTATCAATAGAAAATAGTTGGTTATCAATATCTTGAGCTAATCGGATTATTATGGGCGATAATCGCGATATTTTTCTTTGTGGCACCTCATCTAAAATGCCGGTATAATCTTTTATGTCAGATTTGATAGAGTTGACATAATTTTTTATAACAAAACCAAATGCCAAAAGCACAAATACAAAAAATATTATTTGAAATATCTTTTTATTCATAGAGTGGGGTATTCTGATTTTGGTAACTACTTAGTTGTAATGCTAAAAAAAATCTATATTAATACTATAAATAACTGATTAGTTATAACAGATATAAAATGTAATATAAGGAAATACTAAATAAAACATATACTTTAACTATTTAATTTTTGTTTTTTTTAAAAAATTAGTGGTTATTTTGCGAAGTTTTTTAAAACCTTTTCATGGGCAAATATATTTTATTGCATATAGTACTAATACTGTTTTGGTATTTGAATCCTGTTTTTTCACAGCAGATAGCTGATAAAAAAGTTGTGCCAAAATTAGAATACCAAGCCTATGGTGGTGGTGTTTTGGTGCATCGCGATGCTATGGAAGGATTAGGTAACAAACCCTATTTTGGTAATGAGCTGCGCATAGGTTTTCAAACCACAGGGGTTGAGTATTGGCATCAACCATATAATTATCCGACTCTTGGTTTAGGATTTTATTCGGCAAATTTTAATAATACTGTTTTAGGCAAACCAAAAGCAGTTTTTGCCTTTTTAGAATTTCCCTTTGCAAGAAAAACAAAAAGCTATTTTAGTACCAGTTGGAGTATTGGCGCAGCCTTTAATATGAATGAGTACGATTCAATATACAACCCTGAAAATGTGGCTATTGGGAGCGATTTAAATATTTATATCGACTTTAGTTTAATGTATAAATATAAGTTATCTAAACGTTTTATGCTTGGTGGTGGGCTTAAACTACAGCATTTTAGTAATGGTGCTTATAAACAACCTAACTTAGGACTGAATATGGTTAGTGGTGCAGTATCTGTTATTTATTATCCTACCCAAACTATTTCAAAATTCATTGAAAAAGATAAACCCGAGTTTAAAAAAAACTATGAAGTTACCACTATGGCAGCTTTTGGTTTGAGGGCAACAAGTAGCGAAAAAGACAGTGAAAAATATTTTAATTCTACTATTTCGGTAAGTGTTAATAAAAGGGTAACTTTTAAAAGGACATTGGGTGTTGGTTTCGACTACTTTTATCAGAGTTATTTAATTGATTACTATCAAGATAAAAACAGTATTACTAATAAGGACTTAATGAGTTATGCCGGATTTTTATCTTCGGGTATGTTGATAAACCGCTTTAGGGTGGTAGTTCAGTTGGGTTTTTATATGCACCGCCCTGTCGATTTTGGGCTGTTTTTTTATGAAAGGGTTGCTTTAAGATATTACCCAATTAATAAAATGTTTATTAATTTCTCGATTAAAGCACATGGCGCAAAAGCCGAATTTATTGAATGGGGGCTGGGGTATAGCTTTTAAAGCAGTATAATAAGAGTGGCTGAAAAGAAAAATATCCACCAATCATACTAATTAGTGTTAATTAGTGCAATTAGTGGATAAAAAGATTTTATGAAAAAGGAAATTGTTTTTTAACTTCCAAAATCCCACCTTATATTCAAACCAAAAGAATCAACGCTAAAGCCTGTATTTTCAATTATCCTAAAAGCTGGTCTCCAATCAGCACCAATAACTATTGGTAATCCATTAAACCTGTATTCCAAACCAAGTTCACCCATAGCTCCTAAGCTAAACGGACTATCAATAATTACATAAGGTCCAACACCTGCATACCAGTTAAAAGCCTCACCATCTATTGGTCTGTAAGCAAAATCCCAAAGTACATCAATGCCAACTCCACTGCCAAATGACACATCGGCATGAATACGACTAAATTTACCTGTACTAAAAACACCGTCAATAGCAACGTTACCTCCACTTACATTTCCAAAACGCACACCAACTTCTTGCGCATTTGTAACTGTTATTACTGTAACAACAGCTATTACTAAAAGCATTAATTTTTTCATTTTTATATATATATATTATAATGGTTTTTGTATTAAACACAATAAAATAAAAATTGTTTAAATATGCAAAAATATAGAACCCAATATGTAAATTAATCATTAATTTTATAAAGTATAAAAATCTAAATATTATGAAACTAAAAATAGTTGTTGCTATTATTGTAGTTGTTTTGTTGATAACAGGATGTAGGTATTCAAACCCGCCGTTAAACGCTAAGGTAGTTGCCGAAAAGCTTAAAATCATTGAGCAAATTGAAAAGCAGGTTGAAATACTAAACAGTAAAGCAATAAACCTGAAACCCGATAATGAAGCCCGCATAATTTGGGCAAACCCAAAAAATAAAGAGAAAACAGAATTTGTATTGGTTTATATCCATGGTTTTTCGGCAAGTTGCAAAGAGGGATATCCGGTAAATTACAATTTTGCCAAGCGTTATGGTATTAATATGTATTGTGCACTATTGTCCGAACATGGTGTTGCCGATAAGGAGCCATTGGTTAACCTTACAACCAATGAATACCTTAAATCAGCCATTGAGGCACTTAAAATAGGCAGGCAATTGGGCAATAAGGTTATTTTAATGAGTACCTCAACAGGCGGCACAATGTCGCTAAAACTGGCAGCCGATAACCCCGATATTTTTGCCTTAATAATGTATTCGCCAAATATTGATGTTGTTGATAAAAGAGCCTATATGCTTTCATACAAATTGGGTTATTCATTGTTAAAGCTACTAAAAGGAAAAATGGTTGTTTATAATGACCCGCCCGAGGTTCAAAAGTACTGGCAAACTTTTTACCATTTAAATGGTGTGCGTGCAATGATTATGCTTATTGAAAACACAATGGTTGAACAAACATTTAAAAAAGTTGAGCAACCTGTTTTTGTGGGTTATTATTATAAAAATAGTAACAAAAAAGATAATACAATATGTGTTGATGCCCTGTTAAACATGTTTAATGAGATAAGTACCCCCGATAGCTTAAAAATGAAAGTAGCATTTGCCAATGCCGGTTGCCACCCAATTGCATCAGGTATCCATAATAAAAACTATATTGATGTTGAACAGAAAACTTATGAATTTGCCGAAAAAATGTTAGAAATGAAACCGGTTATCCAAGAGTAATATATAATTTTTAAAAAAGATTATAAAAAGATTTGGTAGTGAGAATATTCTCATTATCTTTGTTGTGAGAATATTCTCATAATTATTGTTTATTTAATTGCTTTTATGCCAAGGCGACGACGATTAAGAAAAATAGTTTCACCACCTAAATTTAAAGGTTATAGGCCTTATGGTAATATTAAACACAATAAACAAAATGTTGAGTTATTGTATGAAGAGTATGAGGCAATAAAACTTGCTGACTATGAGTTTTTAAAACATGACGAAGCATGTGAATTAATGGGCATAAGCCGACCAACTTTTGCAAGGATTTATGAAAGTGCCAGGCGCAAAATTGCAAAAGCCTTAGTTGAGGCACGAGAGATAAAAACAGTATATGGCGATGCATGGTTTGATAAAGATTGGTTTGTTTGTTCAAACTGTAACTCACGTTTTAATATGCCACATAAAAATACTGAAATGTTTTGTCCTTTATGCAAATCAAGTAAAATTGAATTAATAAGTAGTAATAAATAATACAAATAAATTATGGTAACAGTAATAACTTCGACAGGAAATAGTGCAGATTCTCAATTTGATTTAAGGTTTGGCAGGGCAGCTTATTTTTGTGTATTAAATGAAGAAACAAAAGAGGTAAAGTTTATTGATAATGTCAATAAAGATGTCCAAGGCGGTGCCGGAACAAAAACGGTTGAAACAATGGTTGAATTGGGAGTTGAGAAGGTAATTTCGGGTGATTTTGGTCCAAAGGCAAAAGAGATACTTGAGAAGTTTAAAATTCAGATGGTAATTATTCAAGATGATAATATTACTGTTCAAAATATTATAAATAAATTGTCGTAACTTAATATAAAAAAGGAGGTAATTATGCCTGGATTTGACAGAACAGGACCCGAGAGTAAAGGTTCACGTACGGGTAGAGCCATGGGTAAATGTAACCCAAACAACAACAATGCCGATACCAACACTAATGAGGATGATTTTAATCCTAATTCAGGTCGTGGAATGGGTCGTGGACTCGGAAGAGGAAATGGTGCAGGACAAGGCAGAGGTGTGGGTAGAGGACGAGGAATGGGCAGGGGACGTTTTTAGTATATTACCTAAATATCTAAAATGAAAATCTATTACAGTTCCATTTTAGGTATTTAGGTATTAGCATAACCTGTTTTTTGTAGTTTTATAATCATCGGATGACTTGTTATTAATAAATGTAGTAATTTGTTAAAACTTTTATATTTAGTTATCCGATGATTTTTTGAATAAAATAGAATAAACAGTCTTTTATAAATTTTAAAATTTATTTACATGAATAAAAGAATTGCAGTACCGATTAACGAAAATGGAGCCTTAGATGCCCATTTTGGACATTGTAAGTTTTTTGCATTGTTTAATATCGAGAATAATACAATAGTATCGGAAGATAAAGTTGTTCCACCACCACACGAACCCGGTGTTTTGCCAAAGTGGTTGGCCGATAATGGTGCTACTGATATAATTGCCGGTGGCATGGGACAAAAAGCTATTCAAATATTTAATGCTCATAAAGTAAATGTGTTTGTTGGTGCAGATACATTACCTGCAAAAGAACTGGTTGAAGGTTTTTTAAGTAAAAAACTAAGTTTTGCATCAAATTATTGCGACCATTAAATCAGTGAGTCTTTTATTTCAGAGCTTGTCTCGAATATTGGGAAATGTTAGTGAACTGAAATAATTAGTTGAACTCCTGCCTACCGAAATGACAGTACAGGCAGGGGTTACGAGCCTTCGGCGTGAGCTCAGTCGAACGCGAAGTCGAGGAATCTTAGGGTTATATTATACGCCCTTAGGGCGAAAATATTAAAATAATATTTTTGATACCCCGTCTGCTTGCAGCAGGGTAGTTCATTAACTATCGAATAACAACAGAATAACAATTGTAGAATCAACATAAAAAAAGAATGAGGTCGGAGTGTTATTTTTGTATCAATAAAACCATTGAAAGGCTGGTAGCAAAACAAGCTAAAACTGAGCGAGATGCTATTGGGTTTATTTTAAGCATACATAATATGTTAATAAAAAATTGGGATAAACCAAATCCTATGTTGGCTACACTCATACATCGTGCTGCCAAAAAAGATTTGAATAATAACAATTTATATGAGCAAGAGAAAATGCATGCAAACAATATTTTGTTAAAAAAGTACGATTACTGGAAAAATATTGTTGAAAAAAGCTCAAATCCCATGTTTACAGCTGCTAAATTGGCCGTTGCCGGAAATGTGATTGATTATGGAGCCAATTCGGTTCCTGAAGATATTGAGAGTAAAATACATGAGATAATAAAAAAGGATTTTGCAATAGATAACTCTACCGAGTTATTTAAAAAAATACTTAGTGCAAAATCAATACTATATATTGGCGATAATGCAGGCGAAGTAGTTTTTGATAAATTGTTTATTGAAACCATGCAGCATAAAAATGTGATTTTTGCAGTTAGGGGCGCACCGGTAATTAACGATATCACTGTTCAAGATGCTATGTATGTAGGAATTGATAAAGTTTGTAAAATTATTTCAAATGGGTTTGATGCACCATCAACATTGCTTAAATATTGCTCTATCGAATTTATTGATATCTACAATAGTGTTGATCTAATAATATCAAAAGGTCAGGGTAATTTTGAGGGATTATTGGATGAAAAACATAGCAACCTGTTTTTTTTATTAATGGCTAAGTGCAATACCATGGCCGAGATGCTTGGAGTTGTCAAGGGCGATTTGGTTATTAAAAAAGCAGAATAAAAAATATTGAAAGTCAAATTTTGAATAAAGAATTAAGAACTTGAATCTGGAGAATTGAAACCGGAGACAGGAAAAACTCTCTGCGCCCTCTGAGGTTAAAAAAAAGGACGGAGAAGTGAAATGAGAAACAATTCAACAATTCAACAATTCAACAAATAAACCTTAAATATTTGAACTTAGTAAAAATGCCATTTAAAATAGCAATAGCAAGCGGAAAGGGAGGTACAGGAAAAACAACGGTTTCGGTTAACCTTTATCAATACCTAAAAGACAATATTTTTGAATTAATAGAATTAGTTGATTGTGATGTTGAGGAGCCTAATTGTCAAATATTTTTCCCTAAATTATATTTACACAAAACTACCATAGTTAATCAAATGGTTTCGGTTATTGATACTGACAAATGTATTTACTGCAAAAAATGTGTAGAGTATTGTGAATTTAACGCTATTTCGGTTATACCAAGTGTTAAATATGCAAAAATAAACTCAGACCTTTGCCATTCATGCGGAGCATGCTCGGTAGCTTGTGAGTTTAATGCCATTAATGAATATCCTACGGCAATAGGAGAGGTAAATTTCTTTAAATCAAATAATAATGACAATATAGTAGAGGGCAGACTTAAAATAGGCTCGGCAATGCAAACAATGCTTATAAAAGAGCTTAAAAAAAATACTTCAAATAATATAGATATAATAATTTACGATGCTCCTCCGGGAACAAGTTGCCCTGTTGTTGAGACAGTTTCAGATGCCAATTATGTTATTCTTGTTACAGAGCCAACTCCTTTTGGTTTACACGATTTAAAATTAACAGTAGAATTATTGCTTGACATAAATAAACCATTTGGCGTAATAATAAATAAGGCAGGTTTAGGCAATAATGATGTGTATAACTATTTAAAAAGTAAAAATATAGAATTGTTAGGCGAGATTCCATTTAATAAGGAGTATGCAAAAATGTATGCCGAAGGTAATTTGCTAAATTCTGAAAATAGCATTATGGAAGGATACTATAAAAAAATTGGAAAAGAAATTGCAAAAAAAATAAATGAGGTATGATTGAGATAACAATTTTAAGTGGTAAAGGTGGTACGGGTAAAACCAGTATTACAGCAGCTTTGTCCTCAATAGCTAAAAATACTGTTTTTTGCGATAATGATGTTGATGCCGCCGATTTGCATTTAATACTGCATCCTAAAATTATAGAAAAATATGTTTACCAAGGAGCCTGGGTAGCTACAATAAATGCCGATTTATGCGAAAACTGTGGAATATGCTTTACACATTGCCGGTTTGATGCAATTCATACACCTAATTCGCAATATGAAATAAACCCACTGCAATGCGAGGGTTGCAGGCTGTGTGAGCGTGTTTGCCCTAACAATGCCATTACATCAAAACGGAGCGAAAACAACTCATGGTTTATATCAGATACAAGGTTTGGCAAAATGGTACACGCATTAATGGGCCCTGGCGAAGAAAACTCTGGAAAACTTGTAACTGAAATACGCCGAAAAGCACGTGAAATAGCTACAAAAACACAAGCCGATTTTATTATTAACGATGGGCCTCCCGGAATTGGCTGTACTGCAATATCATCAATAACCGGAACAAACAGGGTTTTGTTGGTAATTGAGCCAACAAAATCGGGGCTACATGATATTAAACGACTGGTTGAACTGGTACGTAAATTTAAAATACATATGAGCGCAGTTATTAATAAAAGTGATATAAACCATGTTGTTACAAACGATATTGAAACGTACTTAAATAATAATGCCATTAGCCTATTGGCAAAAATCCCGTTTGATGAAAGCATGGTTTATGCTATGGTAAATGGCAAATCAATTATTGAATATGCACCCAATTCAAAAATATCAAAACTATTAAAACACGTGTGGGAGGAGCTAAAACAACCTGTACCCGATAGAAGCTTTCATGTTATAGCAAATGATAAAGAAGTTAGAAGTTAAAAGTTAAAAGTTAGAAGTTAGAAGTTAGAAGTTAAAAGTTAGAAGTTAAAAGTTAGAAGTTAAAAGTTTGAAAACCTGAAACAAAAAAACACCAAACTATTATGGCAAAAATAGAACCTTTTAACAATCATATTTTTGAATACGAACAGTGGTTTGATGACAATGAATTTGTTTACAAATCGGAGATTCAAGCTATAGAAAGGCTTATACCTGAGAATGGACGAGGTATTGAAATTGGTATTGGTAGTGGACTGTTTGCCAAGCCTCTGGGGATTTTTGAAGGTTGCGACCCATCGGAAAAAATGCGAAAAAGAGCTACTGAAAAAGGGCTAAGCGTTATTGATGGTATTGCCGAAAACCTACCATACATGACAGAAAGTGCTGACTTTATTTTAATGGTAACAACCATCTGCTTTGTTGATGATGTTGATAAAACATTTGAGGAAATTAATAGAGTATTAAGACCAAATGGAAAAGTAATTGTTGCATTTGTTGATAAAGATAGCCCTGTTGGTCAACAATATTTAAAAGCAAAAGAGAAAAGCATTTTTTATAAAGATGCTACTTTTTTTAGCACAAAAGAGGTGTTAAAATTATTGAAAAATCACAATTTTATTGTTGATGCAACACTACAAACAGTATTTGGAAATATGAATGATATTAATGAAACTCAGCATCCTGAAAAAGGATATGGTGAAGGCAGTTTTGTAGTTATAAGAGCAACAAAAACAATGTAATAATAAAAATCCGTTTTATAAAAATGAAGAGGTAGTAGGAATGGAAGGGTTTATTTTAAACCTAAGTTGAGTGGTATGAGTGAAGCGAAATAGCGCTTTATTTAGGTATAATCCCGACATAGAAGATGTTGGTTTTAACTGAATAAGTGAAGTAAAAACCTTATATCTTCTCAGCCCTCAATAAATATAGGGGCAGGCATTGAGCGAGAGTCGCTCAATTTGGGTTAAATTTAGATAGTTAACTAAAACAGTAAATATTATGGATAAAGTAGAATTACATGGCTTAATAAGCTATCGATTAAAAATAAAAGTTGTACGCTCGCCTTTAAGTACGCAACTAAAATGTTTGGTGCTCAAAAGCAACCCAACACCCGATTATTATGCAAAAGGCAATTTCCCTCCAAATAGTCTGTAATATGGATAAACAAAGTATAATAAAAATTGCTTTTGCAGTAAACGAGCTTAACTTATTTGAAAATAAACATTTTGGAGATGCCTATAAATACATGATTTTTGAATGTAATAATGTTGAATTTATTAAAAAGGAAGAGGCAATAAACAAATTCATTCATTATGACGAAACACAGGCTCACGGTTCCAAAAAAAAGGGTGAAGCTATAATTGATTTCTTAAAGCAAAAGGATGTGAAAGTAATTGTATCAATGCAGTTTGGGAAAAACATTAAACTTGTTAATAAACACTTTATTCCGGTTATAGTAAAAACTAATAACATACAAGAAACAAAACGTGAATTAATAAAACATATTAAGTGGCTTAAAGATGAGCTGAAAAATAAAAATGATAACTATATGCTGTTTAAAATAAGTACAGGTATGCTAAAAAGTAGTATTAAATAAAAATGATATATAACTTATAACTTTTAAAAAGATAATGAAAAAATATGATGTAATAATTATTGGAGCCGGACCGGCTGGAATAATTACAGGAGTAACAGCAAAAAAAGAAAACTCCGA
Organism: uncultured Bacteroidales bacterium; assembly: GCA_965370965.1. Classification (GTDB taxonomy): domain Bacteria; phylum Bacteroidota; class Bacteroidia; order Bacteroidales; family SZUA-534; genus GH45. Next base: position 1,649 of record CBDUWQ010000059.1, on the reverse strand, counting down.
CAAAACAATACTAATGGTTCGTGAAGAGGAAAAAGGCTTAGTGCCTTGTGGTATCCCTTATATTTTTCATAACCTTAATTCGGTTGACAAAAATATAATGGGACCAAAACCATTTATTGATTTGGGCGGACATGTTATTACCGATTTGGTTGTTAATGTTGATATTGAAAAAAAAATAATTAAAGTAAAATCGGGCAATGAGTATTTATATGATAAGCTTGTTTTTGCAACAGGCTCAAGGTATATAACCGCAACTTTTATTCCCGGTTATGAACTAAAAAATGTTTTTTACATAAAAAAAAGTTATAATTATATAAGCAACCTGTTTAATGAATTAAAAAACAAAAAAAATATAATAATTGTAGGTGGTGGGTTTATTGGAGCCGAAGTAGCCGAACAATTAGCTATGCACACCGATAAAAAAGTTAGTCTTGTTGAGAGTGAAGATTTTTGCTTTTCAAAGGCATTTTCCAATGAATTAAGCGAAATTGCTACCAAAGAGTTGCATAAAACAAAAATGAATGTATATACATCAACTTTAGTTGAAAAAGTATTGGGAGAAAATGGTGTTGTTACAGGGGTTCAGTTAAAAGATAAAACTACCATTAAAGCCGATGCCGTAATTTTTGCCATTGGTTATAAACCAAATACCGAACTTGCCGAAAAAGCAGGTGTAAACAAAAACAAAGTAGGCGCCATTATTGTCGATAATTATGGGCGTACCTCACATGATGGTGTTTTTGCTGTTGGCGATTGCTCTCAAACATTGGGCTTTTTAACCGGAAGGTGTGATAATATTATGTTGGCATCAACCGCTACCGCCGAGGCTCGTGTATTGGGCTATAACTTATTCGGAATAAAAATTAAAAATAGCTTTACAGGAACAATAGGTATTTTCTCGACCGAAATTAATGGGTTGGCAATGGCTGCTGCCGGTTTAAATGAGAAAAATACAATGCCTGCAAATATTGAATTTATAACAGCCTCGTTTACCGATGTTGATAAACACCCCGGAACATTAGAAGGTACATCGCCTTTAACAGCAAAATTATATGTTTCTCCATCCGATGGTTCAATTCTTGGTGGCGAAGTGTGGGGCGGTAAATCGGCCGGCGAAATAATCAATATTATTGGTTTTGCCATTCAAAAAAGCCTTACTGTGTATGAACTTATATCGCTGCAAATAGGCACACACCCTTTGCTTACATCGGCACCAACAAAACCTGTACTTATTAAAGCAGCCGAGGTTGCTATTTCTAAAATAAAAAATTTTAGGTAATCTTTACATGTAAAGGTTGCTAAGTTATTTAATTAAAATTTGTGGTATCCTGCCCTAATGCCATAGGCAGGTGGGTTCGTGTAATTAGTGGATAAATATAATCCGCTTGCGGATTTATGGTTTACTAGGCAAAATTTGCAAGCATAGTCGTAGCTACGGTTAATAATTTTAACGAAGTAAAAAGGAAAATAGAGCAAAAATTAATTTGTGAATTTATCAATCTTTACATTAGGCAGGCATATTATTTATTCTCTTTTGATTTTTTGAATTACGAAGTACATCATGAACGTCTCTTATAATAAAGCTTTTTTGAATAACAACAGTTCGTTAAATATTTTCAAACTGCTGAAATACAATATGTTGTGAATTA
>CBDUWQ010000058.1:0-18814 GCA_965370965.1 uncultured Bacteroidales bacterium | reverse complement strand
AAAAAGGATGAACAACCCCACGCTTTCCTATTTTCACATATTTTAATAAAACTTACAATACTCGCAGTTGATTACAAAATGAATAAAAAAAAAAGGTTGCCAAAAGTGGCAACCTTTTTAATCTGATTCAACTGTTTTTTTATTTTTTTGCTAAGGCTTCATTTGTATTCTCCAATAGTGCTTTTACATATTTATAGTTATGATGAGCCGCTCCATGATCTTCATGAACCATCTCATAGTTTATGTATGCCCCGGCTAAATCAGGACTATAAGTACCCGGGATAATGCGTGCTCCTGCCTCGCTAATAACTCCTTTTTCAACTAATGCCGCTTCCAAAGTTGCAAGCAATTCAGCAATAACGGTTTCGGCATTTTCCATTTTTGTCTCTAATGCGTCAGCATCTGTGTGGCAACTTGTACAACCGGCAGTCCAAACATGGTCAGAACCATGGTACAGATACGATAACCCCATCTGGTGCCCACCTGCTTGTTTTCCATATGGATCAGCCATATGACATGTAACACACCCATCGGTTACAGCAGTAGTATGAGCCGAATTTTCATATGTTGAGCTACCTGAAACCTCATAAGGACTTGACCCGACCACAAAAGCAGCTTGCGGTGCATGGTGCGGTCCCCAATAAGGACTTGTAATTACCACATTATCTCCACCTTCAACCGGTAGTGGAGAAGGCAACAATGGCTGGTGGCACGATGCACACAAATTGGCCTTGCCCATATCATGGTTTTCATCTGCAATCCACAAATTAAACTGATCTGTTACAGTAAGTGCCCAATCTGCAGTTGAATATGTGTCGTGTATATTATGACATGTATAGCAATTTGTTGGGGTCGGATTATTGATAACACCCTGTGTTATTTTCTCACCTGTGGCAATTCTCTCTAAAAACCCCTGACTTGTATGACATGGAGCACATGTCTCACTATTTCTTTCAAATGCCATACCTGTTGCATGAACAGATACGTTGTACTGAACCTGTTTAGTTTTTATCAATTGAGAACTGTCATGGCATTGTGTACATGTTGCAGTTCCATCTTGGCCGTCAATTCCATTAGTTCCAGGTGCACCAGCAGAACCCGCAGGACCTTCACAACTAATAAATGTAGAAATTGCCGCTATCGCAACAAAAACTAATAATAATTTGTACATTTTTTTCATATCATATATTTTTATCGTTAGTTAATGTAAAGTTACTATAACGCTTTAATGCAAAGTATTAGTTGTGGTTAAAGCCTTATACATGTTTAATTGATTGTTAATAAAAACATTAATGTGCAACATCAATACATATATTGATATAAATCAATTTTATTACTAAATTTACTATACTATTAATTAATACTTTTAACGCATGCTTGAAGAAAACAACATTTTTTGCAAAAACTGTTTATGCGGTTGGCACAATTTTAAAAACTTAACTGATGAACAGTTAGATATTGTAGATTCAAATCGGTTTCAGGTTAGTTTTAAAGCCGGTGAAATAATATTTAAACAGGGTTCACCTACATCAAATGCCGTATTTTTATCATTGGGGCTTGCGAAAATATATATTGAAGGTTACGACGAAAAAAACATACTACTATCTATTGTAAAGCCAGGCAGCTTAATAGCAGGCCCCGGAACCTATATTGACAACCGGCATCATTATTCATTGGCTGCACTAACTAAAGTAAATGCCTGTTTTGTTGATATGTCAATCATTAAAAAAATGGTTCACGAAAACAGCATGTTTGCTGAGGATTATCTTGTTGACATAAGCAAAAAGTCGCTATCAACCTTTCAAAAGTTGCTTACATTTAGCCAAAAAAAAATGCACGGACGGCTGGCAGAAGGTTTAATTCATTTAGCCGATGATATTTTTGATAATGATAAATTTAACTGTCGCTTAACCCGCAAGGAGCTGGGTGAGTTTACCGGAATGACCAAAGAGAGCGTAGTACGCTTGCTTAAAGAATTTAATGACGAAGATATAATACGATTGCAAGATCATTCAATTGAAATTTTGAACAAACAAAAACTTAAAAAAATTATGATCTCGGGATAATGTAATTTTTATTAATTGAACTATTAGATTGTTAAACTGTTTGGTTAGAAAGTTTTGTTAGTGCTACAAGTTTTTTTATTTACAACATGAGTATTTTTACCAAATTGAAATATTTCATGTTTTTTTATGCTTAAACTAAAATTGCTATGAATAAAATACTAAATATTCTTATATCGCCAATAACAATGGGCGCAATATTATTAGTTGGATTTTTTGCCATGGCAGCCGCCACGTTTATTGAAAATGATTATGGAGCCGAGGTGGCAAGGCAAACCGTGTATAACTCTATTTGGTTTGAACTGCTTTTTGTGTTTTTTACCATTAACCTTATCGGAAGTATTTTTAAACGAAAATTGTACAAAAAACAGAAACTCACCATTTTTATTTTTCATATTGCATTTATTGTTATGATTTTGGGTGCAGCCTTTTCAAGGTATTTTGGATACGATGGCATGCTGCATATTCGCGAAGGGGAATCATCATCGACTATTATTACACAAAACAAATCGCTAAATATAAAAATAGTTGAAAATAGTAATTCGGCGTATTTCAATTGGCCTGAAAAAAAGCTACTGAAAAAATCGGGGTTTAATGATGATTTTGTAATTGGAGACAACAGATTTGAAATAATATTGAACCACTTTTATGCCAATGCCATTGAAAAAGCCATTCCTGCCAAAGGGGGTAAAACCACACTTAAAATTGTACTGTCGGGTAATAGTTACAGGGGCTTTTCATATATATCAAAAGGTAGCACAAAAACTTTTGGGAATACAACCATTGCTTTCGATGAAAATAATTTAGATGCCGACATTTATTTTACCGAGCTAAACGATTCAATTTATATTGGCGGAAAACAAACTATTGTAGAATCTGCAATGGGCAGCAATAAATTGGAGATTTCCGATATCCATATTGTACCAATAAACCTTAAAAAATTGTATCAATCGGGCAGCTATAATATTGTGGTTCAGGAAATAATGCCCGAGGCTGTAATAACTACTGTACCAACCAATAATGTAAATAACATGGCAAAGGCAGCCTATGTTTTTACAGTAAAAGACCTGCATAAAAAACAAAGTTTAACATTATGGGATAATGGCAATGTTAATAATAATGATATTTGTGAACTGTTTTTTGATGATGTTAAAATTGAGGCAAATTTTGGAAATCAAATTATTGAACTGCCCTTTAAACTGTATTTAAAAGATTTTGAGATTAAAAGATACCCCGGGTCAATGAGCCCGTCATCGTTTTCAAGTTATGTTGAAATTATAAAACCCAACGAGCAGCCAAAACCTTTTCATATTTACATGAACAATATTTTAAAAACAGAAGGGTACCGCTTTTACCAATCATCGTATGATAATGACGAAAAAGGGACAATTTTATCGGTAAATTACGACTCGTTGGGAACTACAACAACTTATATAGGGTATTTTCTTTTGTTTTTAGGTATCGTGCTTTCAATGGTAAATAAAAACAGTTTTTTGCGTAAAGCATCAATCTCAAAAACCGCAATTATAATTATAGGCATTATTGCTTTTAGTGTATCAAAACCTGTATTTGCAGTTGAACAAGACAGCAGCACAGTTAAAAATTATGTGTCGGTTAAGCACGCCGAAAAATTTGGTAAACTTTTGATACAAGACAGCAAAGGCCGAACTGAGCCTGTTTATACATTTGCATCAGATTTACTAAGAAAACTATCGCGTAAAGACAAAATGTTTGGGCTAAACCCCGTTCAGGTATTTTTAGAGATGAATTTGGATTACAAACATTGGATGAAAATGCCATTGATAAAAATATCAAATCGAAAACTCCAAAAATATTTGCATCTGCAAAACAACTATGCTGCATACCACGACTTGTTTTCGCAACAAACCGGCTATAAACTAAAATTATTGGTTGAAAGGGCTTACAATATACCACCGGGCAAACAGAGTAAATTTGATAAGGCTGTTATTAAAGCCGATGAGCGGATGAATATTTGTTATTCCATATTCTCGGGCAGTTATCTGAAATTATTTCCTACAGCTAACTCTCACAACCAAAAATGGCATGCGGCACATGAAACTGCCCTTTTGGTAAAAAACAGTAACGACTCGGTTTTTTTGGATACTGTTTTACCATCATATTTTAATGAATTATATAGATCAACACTCATAGGCAATTATGACATTGCCGATAAGTATATGGCAAATATTAAGGCTTATCAATATAAAAATGCCGGCTACGAATTACCTTCCGACTTTAAAATTAATATGGAGGTAAAATACTATAAATGGAATATATTTATAAAACTTTTTCCTTTTTATGCCACAACAGGTACCCTATTCCTGTTTATCCTTATAGCGGGTATAATTTCGGGCAGAGGTGTTGCCAAATGGGTTTCAAATACATTTTTTATTATAATACTTGCAGGCTTTATTGCCCATATGCTTGGTTTTGCTGCACGTTGGTATATTGGTGGCCATGCACCTTTAAGCAATGGTTACGAAAGTATGATATTTATATCGATGATAACAATGCTTGCAGGGCTGTTTTTTAGCCGACAATCGATGTTGACACTTTCTGCCACAGCTGTTTTATCGGGGCTTACACTTATGGTTGCAAACCTAAGTTTTATGGATCCCGAAATTACTAATCTTGTACCTGTATTAAAATCATACTGGCTTACTTTTCATGTATCGGTAATAACCGGCAGCTATGGTTTTTTAGGGCTTGGGGCTATATTGGGCATAATAAACCTTGTATTAATTATTATTCAAAACAAAAATAACTTTATCAGAATTGAAGATACAATTAACTCATTAACTAAGATTAACCACAGGACACTTATACTTGGGCTTTACTTTTTAACCATTGGTACTTTTTTGGGTGCTATTTGGGCCAACGAAAGCTGGGGGCGTTACTGGGGTTGGGACCCTAAAGAGACATGGAGCTTAATAACTATGATTATTTATGCTTTTGTTACTCATGCAAGGATGATACCGGGTATTAAAGGAAAATTTGCACTAAATACCATGTCGGTATATGCTTTTTTTTCGGTGTTAATGACCTATTTTGGTGTAAATTATTACCTGTCGGGACTTCACTCGTACGCAGGTGGTGACCCTGTTCCCATACCAACTTTTGTTTATATAGCAGTAGCGTTTATTATTACCTTAACTGCCGTGTCTTATAATAGGTTTATTAAAAACCATGAGCCTAAGGCTATTTGAGGGTAAAGTAGAAAATTAAAACTATAGATATCCAGAGTTTTATAATCAAAATGAATTGGCTGCTGCCGCAAGTAGCCACCATCGGTATCGCTTTGAGCGACGCCAACGGTATTTCATAACATATGGAACACCGCCATCTTGGCGGTGTTTGTTTTCATAGTATGATAGTTTTATTATACCAGTTGGCAACTGGTGTTTCAAGGTTATATTATAAACTACACGATGGAATCATATATCCACAGGTCTCTTTGTAAGCTGGGAATATTTAATTATAGCCCTACGAGGTTCATTCAAATAGATGCAAAAATAATAATAACCTAAAAACATAGCAAATTGCCCAATAACTAATAATAATAATTTTTTCATTATGCACTATTTTTAGAATTTATGCTAATACCTTATATCAGCAAATCATCGAATGAATTTGCCTGCCTGTTCGGCAGACAGGTTGATTAACAGCAATATAGCTTTTAATTTATTTCATCTTAATTATACTACTCATCCGATGACTATCAATGCTTTAATCAATGAATTGAGGATTTTAGGTAATATAATAATTAGTTGTGTTTATATATAAAAGGTTACAATACAAAATCAAAATTAATGTTTTATCAATGCTTTGAACATTGTGTTTTATTTGTAATTTGGTGGTGTATATTTTTTTGAATTACTTAAAAATACAACAAAGCAATTGACTTTTAAAAATAAAACCATGAATAATACTTTAGCCCAAGAGCGTATTACAAAACTACGAAACGAGTTAAACACGCATAACCATAATTATTATGTTTTATCGTCTCCAATAATTACCGACTATGAGTATGATATGCTTTTAAAGGAGCTTATGGAACTGGAAAAAGCCAATCCTGAATATTTTGACCCAAATTCGCCAACCCAACGTGTTGGTAACGATATTAATAGTGAGTTTACACAAATAACCCATAAATACCCTATGCTGTCGCTTGGTAATACCTATAATGAGGCTGAGTTAAAAGATTTTGACAACAGGGTAAAAAAGGCATTAAATGAGCCATATAAATATGTTTGCGAATTAAAATATGATGGCGCATCAATTAGCCTAAGATACGAAAACGGTAAGTTAAAATATGCCGTAACCCGTGGCGATGGCGAAAAGGGCGATAAGGTTACTGCAAATGTTAAAACCATAAAATCTATACCTTTAGTATTGCATGGCAATAATTATCCACAGGTTTTTGAAATACGGGGCGAGATTTTTATACCACATAAAGGATTTGCAAAAATGAACAAAGAGCGTGAAGAGGCGGGCGAGGCATTGTTTTCAAATCCACGAAATACGGCATCGGGCTCATTAAAAATGCTAAATTCGTCAATAGTGGCAAAACGCCCTTTAGATTGCTTTTTGTACTACCTTTTAAGCAATGAGTTGCCCAATGATTCGCATTATAAAAACTTACAAAAAGCAAAACAGTGGGGTTTTAAAATACCCAAAGAAATTGAGGTTCATGATAATATTGATGATGTAATAAAATATATAAACAGATGGGAGACTGAGCGTAAAAACCTTGGTTTTGATATTGACGGTATTGTAATAAAAGTAGATTCGGTTGGACAACAAAGGGCATTGGGATTTACTGCAAAATCGCCACGCTGGGCAATATCGTATAAATTTAAAGCCGAAAAAGCTAAAACAAAACTTTTATCGGTCGATTATCAGGTTGGACGCACCGGTGCCGTTACTCCGGTTGCAAACCTAAAGCCTGTTTTACTTGCAGGAACAACGGTAAAAAGGGCATCGCTGCACAACCAAGACATAATAAACACATTAGACCTGCATTTAAACGATACAGTTTATGTTGAAAAAGGAGGCGAGATAATTCCCAAAATTGTTGAGGTTGATACTGCCATGCGAGGTGCAGATTCGGAAAAAGTGAAGTTTATAAAAAACTGTCCCAAGTGTTATACATTACTGATTAGACTCGATGGCGAAGCTGCACATTATTGCCCAAACGAAAAAGAATGCCCACCACAAATAAAAGGCAAAATAGTACATTTTATTTCGCGTAAAGCAATGAATATTGATAGCTTGGGCGAGGAGACTATTGATTTGCTTTTGCGCAGCAATTTAATTAAAAATATAGCCGATTTATACGACTTAACAAAAGAGCAACTGCTACCGTTAGAGAGGATGGCAGAAAAATCGGCAAATAATATTATTGAAAGTATTAAAAAAAGCACCGAAGTACCTTTTGAACGTGTTCTTTTTGGTATAGGCATAAGACATGTGGGAGCAACTGTTGCAAAAAACCTTGCAAAAGCCTTTAAAAATATTGAAAATATTGGTAATACCACTTTTGAATCACTTATTGAAGTAGATGAAATTGGCGATAAAATTGCCCTAAGCGTAGTTAACTTTTTTAATATTGACGATAATAAAATACTAATTAATAGACTGTTAAATCATAATATCCAATTTACGATTATTGAAAAACAGGCACAATCCAATAAATTATCAGGACTAAGTATTATTGCAAGCGGAAAACTATTAAATTTTTCTCGCGAAGAGATAAAACAGATTATTGAAGATAATGGAGGTAAAGCTGTTAGCTCAATAAGTAAAAATACAAGCTACTTAATTGCCGGCGAAAATATTGGCCCAAATAAATTGGTTAAAGCCACAAAACTCGGCATCCCAATTATTAGCGAAAATGAGTTTATGGAAATGGTTGGCGGATAAATGCCACATTCATAAAATTTTAGCAGATAAGCGCATGGCTATTTCTTGTTATTTTTTTCAATTGCTATTTCTGTTCATAAACAATTTTACCATCAAATACAGTCATTAACACTTTTGTGTTTAAAATTTCATTTTCAGGGATTGTCATGATATCTTTATCTAAAATAGCAAAATCTGCTAATTTACCCACTTCAATTGAACCTTTTATATTCTCTTCAAAGCATCCATATGCTGCTGCCAGAGTATAAGAATTTAAGGCTTGCTCCCTAGTCATTTTCTGATCCGGTTCATACCCACCTTCTGGTGTTCCTTTTAAAGTTTTTCTTGAAACAGCAGCATAAAAACAGGCTAAAGGATTAACGGGTTCCACAGGAACATCTGTTCCGCTTATAATAATTGCGCCTGATTGTAATAATTTTTGCCAAACATAGGCACCTTCAATTATTCTTTTTTTACCAAGACGATCAATTGCCCAAGGTCTGTCAGAGGACATATGAATAGGCTGCATAGAAGCAATAACATTGAGTTTTGCAAAACGTGGGATATCATCCAATCTTAGGTGTTGTGCATGCTCAATCCGAAACCTGTGATTAGTTTTATTAGTAAATTTATTAAATGAGTCTTCATATATATCCAAAACTTCTTTGTTTGCTCTATCCCCAATTGCATGAATACACAATTGAAATCCATGACTCAAACACTTTTCAGAAATATTTTTAACATGCTCATTGGAAACAGTTTCCAAACCTTTCCATCCTGATTGGTCAGAATAATCCTCCAATAACCAAGCGCCTCTGTTGCCCAATGCACCATCTTTTAATAATTTTACAGTTCGTATATTTAATAAATGATCAATTGAATCAATTATTGGTCCTTTAGCAAACCAGTTTTTTAGCAGTGCCGAATCATTTTTTAACATGGCATGAATACGTACTTTTAATTTTCCCTCATTTTTATATTCCATATATAAATCAATCTCCTCTTGACCTATGCCGGCATCATGAAATCCGGTAATGCCATTTTTATGACACTCTTGAATTGCCAAATCAAATATTTTCTTCATCTGGTTTTTATCATCATTGGAGGGCATTATTTGTTGTACAAAATCTATCGCATTTTCATTTAGTATTCCAGTTGGTTTACCCTCATTATCAGTCATTATTTCGCCCCCTTCAAGATTTTTTATCAATTCAGGTATTGATATTTTTGATATTCCTGCTAACTCTAACGATTTTGCATTTACAATAACACAATGGCCGCTTGCATGTTCCAAAAAAATAGGATTTTCCGGCGATACCTCACTAAGTTTTTTATGTGTTGGAAAACCTGACTTAAAACCCACTTTACTACCTTTCCATTTATCTTGATGCCAGCCTCTGCCAACAATCCACTCACCTGGTTTGGCTTTTTTCACAGCATCATCTACAATAGAAATAATATCTTCAAAACTTTCTGATTTTGTTAAATCTAAAATCATCTTTGTATATCCCATTCCCATAAAATGACCATGTGCATCAATTATGCCGGGTATCATTACCTTGTTTTTCAAATCAATTATTTTCGTATTTACACCTTTAAACTTCAATATTTCTTCATTATTTCCAACAAAAATAATTTTACCGTCAAGTATGGCAACAGCTTCTACAATTGTATTATTTTCGTCAACAGTATAAATGGTTCCACTTTTAAAAATAATATCAGCCTTTTTCATTTTTTGCCCACTGCAAGATGATATCATTAATAATAATAAAAATATTGCTGTAAATTGATTCTGAATTTTTGTTAGAGGTCTGGCAGGTTTCATAATATTAATTTTTAATAATTAACTGTTTTTATTTATGCTTTGTTATCTTCTTTATCAATTTTTCAATCCTGTTTATTTTCAACTTTAGTTTAACCTAAAATTAATACATTTTCTGCAAAAAAACTCCTAATTATCATTGATTACATTTATACCTAAATTTTTCGTAACTATTCAGATTCTTTTAATAACACTACAACATTAGATACAGTATTGTATATCAGTCCGTTTTGTCACAATTTTTGCATATTAGTTCGTTCCGAACTGCAAAAATCCCGCCAAAACTAACCTGTTTTTCCAAATTTCATCTCCGCCCTAAAGGACGGAGCTATTGATTTACAATAAATTACATATGCTGAATAGTTACAATTTTTCTTATATCAGGAATGGTTTTGCAATAAAAAGTGGAGAAATTTTTCATACCTATTCCACATCTTTATAATATTTCACTTTAAACAAGCTATGTTGTGGTTTTTCATTTTAATCGTGTAAAAAATCAAGAATCAATGAGTTTATCAATTCAGGTTTTTCCATACTCATTAAGTGTCCGGTATTTACTATTTTTGTTTTTGAAGTTTTAATATTCTTTTTTGCAAATTCTGAGTTTTTTTCCGGATGCCCAATAGGATTATCGAACCTACCAAGAACCAAAAGTGTTTTTGCAGTGATTTTTCTCAACTCCTTCTTTTTAATACTATAAGGAATAGGCATTCTACCTTCACAATTCATTGCGGTATTCATATATTCTGCCATCTCATTATTTACAAATTCATTATCTCCTAATGTCCATTTTGTTAAAGCCTCTTTGTTTTTATTTGACGGAAAAAACAATACTTTAAACAGTCTTCTCATTACTCCAAAAGTATTAGCTTTAATACCCATAGGACCCAGTAAAACCATATGCTCAATTTTATCAGGTGCATAGATAGCAAAATTCATGGAAATCCAGCCACCCATTGATGCACCTACCACATTACATATATTTATATTTAATTCATTCATTATTTCAATAAGCCATTCGCAATAATTCTTACCATTTTTGGGATAATTATCCAAATCATCTAATTCACTTTTACCTAAATCACCAATTGTATTTATTGCATACACCCTATTTGTTTTGCTTAAAGCGGCAATATTCGGATACCACATTGTTGCAGTTACCCCCATTGCATGAATTAATAAAACAGGCGGATTATTTGTGTCTCCACTTGCAATAATATTCGTTTTCCCGTATTTAGTCGCAACCTCAATAATTTCGTATGTAACAGACCATTTATCAAGTTTTTCATCATAAAGCTTATAAATTAAATCTTTATTCTCGTCGGTTTTGTATATTGTACCGTTGCTTACATCTTTTGATGTTGAGCACGCAATGAAAAACAGAGGCAGAAGCATTAAACTTATTTTATATCTCATATTTAATAATTAATGTGATAATATTTTATGATAGAAAAAATCAATGTGTTTAAACATCTGTTTTTTAATATCAAAACTATCTTTATTGTCAAATTTTATTAATGAATATTCATAAGCCATTGCAAATAAAGGGTAATGATATTCACAGGCCAATAAATAATAATCGGGAAATTTGTTTTTTAGTTTTTCTTTAAACACCATACTATAAAAGTTTATTGGAGCAACAATTAACTCACTATGTATTAAGTCTCTCGCTTTTTTTATCCTGAATTGCTCGTTCATGAGTATCCTAAAAATTCTTTCTAATGTTGGTGTTTCCATATCTCTAAAAAAAATCTCAATTGCATATATTAAAAAATCAAATAAATCGCAGTCTATTATTTTTGTTTTCAGCTCTTGTTCCGAAATATTGTTCTTATTATATGAATTCAAAAAAATATCAAAAATTATATTTAATAGTTCTTGTTTGTTTTTAAAGTGCTTATATAAAGAGCTTTCCCTAATTCCCACAATTTTTGTAATATCTCTTATTGAAACACCGGCATATCCATATTTTGAAAATAAATCAATGGATACATTTATTATTTTTTCTTTTGTTTTCATAATTAGCTAACAATTGTTCGCCTGCAAATATAGGCGAACAATTGTTAGCCTGCAAATTATTTTGTTTTTTTTATACTAAATTATTGATAGCTTACAAGCATTTATAAATTAAAATATATGACAAATAAATATTTAGTTTTGATGTTGTTTATTGTTTTAGCAGCTTTTACCGGTATTGCCAATGCTACCGAAAAAAACAATAGTGAATTAAATACTTCAAAAAAACCAGAAAACAAAAGTGAAAAACCTATTAATCTTACAAATGAAACTTTTAAACAAAAAGTTTTTAATTATGAGGTAAATAAAGAGTGGAAATATGAAGGTAACCTACCGTGCATTATTGATTTTTATGCCAGTTGGTGTGGGCCTTGCAAAAAGATAGCTCCAATACTTGATGAACTGGCTGTTGAATACGACAGAAAAGTTATAATTTATAAAGTAAACACCGAAAAAGAGAGGGAACTTGCCAAAGCTTTTGGTATTAGTAGTATTCCTGCACTACTGTTTGTTCCTGTAAAAGGACAGCCACAAATGGCAAAAGGAGCATTATCAAAAGAACAGTTTATGAAAATTATTGAACAAGTTCTTTTAAAAAGCGAGTAATTCATAATAAAAATGCAAATAGTAATTTTCACACTAAATCTGTAACAATAAGCCGTTAGATTTTAGCTTATCTGCAGGTAAAAAGTAATAATACAAAAACATATTACATTAATAATCAGAGTTTTTGTGCAAGCACTAATTATATTTTAAAAAAATCAATCGAGCCCTTTAGGTTTTTGGCATTATGGGCCAAAAGCTCGGCATTGTTGGCTATGTTTTTTGAAACCTCCATATTGGCAGCAGTAATCTCCTTTAGTCTAATAAGGTCAACGTTATCATTGCACTGACCATTTTTACCGCAATCAATTATTTTTTTAATAAACTCGGATGTTTGCAGCATTTGCGACACTATGGATTCCAAACTCTGTAATGATTCTTCGGCAATACTAATGCTGTCTTTTGACAGGTTGTCGATATCGTTGGCAGCTATACTGCTTTGCTCTGCAAGTTTTTGTATTTCGGTTGCCACTACCGCAAACCCTTTACCGTGTTTACCCGCCCTTGCGGCCTCAACAGCTGCGTTAAGTGCAATAAAGTTTGTTTGGGTATAAATTTCCTCAATTACCTTTGTTTTGTTTATAATTCCTTTTAGCGAGTCAACCGTTAAGCTAACTTTATTAGTACCAATGGTTATATCAATTGCGGCTTTTTCTGAAATATCTTCAATTTGTTTCATCGATGTGTTTACTTGTACAGAAAAATGCTCCTGCTCATTGGCACCTTCGGTAATTTTTTGAGAATTATGATGCAGGTTTTCTGATGTTTCAGTTATTTGATTGGTATTTGAAGATATATCGAGCATAATTGTCCTGAGTTTCTGAACCATTGATTTTAACGATACTATTAGGTCTCCGTCACGGTTGCTCAACCCTTTTTCAATATTTTCTGACAAATCACCTTTTGCTATCATTTTTGCCATATGCGAAATTTCTATAAACGAAGCCGATGTCTCCTTAAGGGCTTTTGCCAAATCGCCAATTTCGTCGTTGCGGGTTATTGATATTTTGCCTGTAAAATTACCCTTGCTAAGTTGTTTTGCGAAGTTGGCAACTTCAATTATAGGTTTTGTTATATTATGCGAAATGACCCACACAATAACTATAAATAGCAGAAAACCCAACAACCCAACAATTATAGTATATCTGATACTTTGGTTGGCTTGAGTAAGCAAAACATCAACTGGTATAGCAATTCCCATTGACCATGGTGTGCCCGATTCTCCTATGTTAATAGGGGCAAATGAAAAATACGAATTACTGCCAATTGCATAGTGTTTATGAATAAAGTTGAACTGCAAACCTTTTTTAATATTTAAGAGAGAACTATTAATCAAATTGGCATTGTTAAATATATCTTTTATCGATTTGTTAATGAATTTTTTATTTGGGTGTGCAATAATTATCCCCTTATTTGATATTAAGAAAGCATAACTGTCGTCATAAGGTTTTATTGCCTTTATATTTTGCTGAAAATGCTCTAATGAAATGTCAACCCCAACAATGCCAATATATTTGTTGTTATCAAATATAGGCGATATAAAACTCGACATCAATATTTCATCATTTTTATTACCTGTAAACGAATAAAAATATGGTTCTTCGGCACTCTCTTTTGGCTCTTTTTTTATTCGCAAATAATCACCGGTATCGCCATCGGTGTTTTTCAACTCATTTGTATTTATTATTTTGCCGTTATCACGATAGTACGTTTCAATATATCTGCCATAGGGCAATTCCCATGTTGAATCAATTGCACTAAGCTCCCAACTGTCCCACAAAGCATAAAACTGCGGATTTTTATTAAACACTCCACAATAAAGGTTTTTTACAATTTCAACACGTTTTCCGTCGGGTAAATTCATGTAATTTGAAAACGACTGAGCTAGGGTTCTAACAATAAGCATATTACTATTAAATTCGCCTTGTGCAATATTTGCTTTTTCGCTTATAAATGCATTAACATAGTTGGTTGCATCATTATAGGCATTTTTTTTTGTTTTTACCGATATATAAGTAATGGAAACGGTATAGATAATTAGTATGGCACTAAGTATTGATAATAATAGTTTTGAGCGGATATTCATTCTAACATTCATAGGCAGATAAAAAAAGTATATAAAATCTGTTTTCCTAAAAGTATAAAAAATTGGGATAAGTAAAAATAATTTGGCAAAATTAGTATTGCAAATTTCAACTATTATAAATAATTATTATATTTGCTCGCATTATAAATTATGTAAACTTATAAATTATGAAAATGAAAAAAGTATTAATGGGATTATTTGTAATTGCCACAGTAGCAGTAAATGCACAAATTGAAACGGGTCAAGTATTTGTTGGAGGGTCTTTTGGATTTGGTACATCAGGCTCTTCTAATGAAAATATTGTAGGAGGCACATCAACACTTACAGATGGCACTTCTACTTTTAGCTTTAATATTTTACCTCAGGTTGGTTATATGATAACAGATAATTTTGGAGCTGGTTTAGGTATGGGCTACAATTTTTTAAAAATAACAACCCCTGATTTTTTTGATAATGGCGCTAACCAATATGATCAGGTTGATAAATATGGAACATTTGTTATTATGCCATTTGCAAGGTACTACAAAGGCATTGCTGACAAATTTTTTCTTTTTGGAGAATTTTCTATTCCAATTGGATTTGGAAATTACTCATCGTTAATGTGGAACGATAATAGGACTGGAACTGTTGATTATGATGGAATACGAAAAGCTTTGTACTTTGGAATAGATTTAAGCTTGGGGGCTAATTATTTTATAACTGACAATATAGCTTTAGAGGCAAATTTTGGTCTTTTTGGTATGAATTACAGTAGCACTAAGCAAACAAATACTGATAACGATGGCGATGGGAATATTGATAAGATATCAGGATTTAATTTGGATTTTGACACTAACAACATATTCAATACAGGTAACATATCTGTAGGAATAAAAATATTTTTTTAATAGATTTTAAATAGGTAAAAAAAAGTAAGGAGTAAAACATAATAATTATTTAAATTATGCACAATCAATGTTAATGCCCTTTCTATTGTTTTATAAAAAACATGCTTATTGCTCATTTACTGCAAAAAGTTCCCGGATTAATTCCCACTTTTATGGTATCGGTAATTACCCCATTGGTTTGGCATCGGTAAACAATACCATTTTGGGCATTGTCAATTGCATCGCTAAAAAAAAGGCTTTTGCTGCTATTATCATAAAACAGTCCATAAGTAATTTTTGTGCCGGTGTTTATTAACGCCGTTTCATGCAACTCGCTACTATAAATAGGCATACTGCATATACCGCCATTTGCAACAGCGCCACCCCAACTGCCATTAATATAAAACAGTGTGTCTTTTGTTTGGTTTATACATAGGTGCGTAGGCGATGCATCAATATTGCTAAAAACATATTTTTTTGTTATAGTATTTGTTTGCAGATTGATTTTTGTTAGTGCCGGTTTTGTTTGCCCGTAACTTGAGCCTGCAAAACCGCCATCAGACAATACCCATAAGTTGTTGTCTTTATCCAAGGCCATTGAATTTGGTTGCTTTTCAACCTTTATACTGTCAACAACCATATCGGTTTGGGTATTAACTACCAAAATGGTATTGTCATAACTCCAGCAGTTAACATACACAAAATCATTATATTGCAACATTGCTTCGCCTGAATGCTGTAAAAAACCGGCATTACCGTTATCAATATTTATTGAGCCTGTTATTTCGTTTAGCAAAGGGCTGTAAATGCTAATCTGTTTTGAATACATGTCGGTAATGTAAACCTTTTGGCTATTAACAAAATGTATGTACCGTGGCGATACCAAACCTGTAATTTTTGCTTTATACTTAAATGTATTTATATTAATTATATAAATTTTTCCTGAGTTATTTACCACAATATACCCCAAGCTATCGTTTATTGTCATTGATTGTGCCACGTCGCCTAAAGGCAGGGCATTTGTCTCATAAAAAATATTATTAATAACTTTATTACTGTCCAAACTATAATACGACAGCGAGGCATTGCCATATGTAAAATTCCCTTCATTAATAATAAATACGCCTTTATCAACCATATTTGCATTAAGCCTGTCAAAATCGCGCAAAGTATCATCATCCATACACGAGCAAATGCCAAAAAACAATATTAATAGAATTAATAGAGGCTTTACCATAAATTTCTTACTAAAAGTATTTGTAAAAAGGGTTTTTTTATTTTTCATGTTTCTAAAATTGCCGCTATTGCAAAAAAACAATAATTGCACATCACTAATCTTAAACCACAAATCAAATCACTAATTTTAAACTCAACAAATAATTAGTGCCCGGCATTGGCCTGCCCAAAACCGAGCGATACTTTTCGTTAAATAGGTTATATATTTTAAAATCAACTTTAAAACTACATTTTTTAACCGCAAACTTTTTACCAACCAACAAGTTATTCATAAAATAGGGATATAACCAGTCCCGCAGCTCAATACTGTTCGATGAACTTGTAAACCTCTCGCTATACGAGTTATGCGTATATGAAATATTATAGCCATTACGGCTGATACTAACAAATATATTTGCCGAATGTAGGGGTACATATGGTAATTGTTTGCCATACGACTCATCGCCCCATGTCTCTTTATTGCCAAAATTTTTTGTGTTGGTATATGAATAATTTGCTATGGTTACAAAATGAAAATTTTTGATACTAAAATTCATTTTGACGTGAAATTCAGCACCTTTGGCTATAACACTTTTTATATTGCGCGGTGTCCAATATCCCATTGGCGAAGGAAGCCATATAATCCAGTTTTTTACATCGGAATAAAATGCCGTAATACCTGACTTTACCTCTACCCCTTTTACTTTTTCATCAATTACAATACCAAAATCGGTCGACAGATTATCTTCGGGTTTTAAGTCTATATTGCCTCCCGGTTGCCAATAAAGATCATTTAAACTTGGATATTTGTAATTTTTTGAGATATTGATTTTAGCATTTATATTATGCTTTTTGCTTACTGCATATTCAAAGCCCACAAAGGGCGAAATGGGCATATTGGTATTATCAGAAAAATATTTTTGCGCAATTACCGATGCAGCAAAACGCTTACCTAAGCGTTTGTTATAGCTCACAAAAAAAATATACTCTTTCCGCCTTTTATTATAGCCTAACCGGCTAACAGTATCAATTGTTGATACATCGTCAATATTAAAATCGAATTTTAAGCTTAGCTCCGATTCATTATTAAAGCTATGTCTGAATTTAAACTTGTTATAAATGCTTTTTGTTGCCGATTTTGAAAAAACCATTGACCTGTACCCAATACCAATATAGTTTTTTTGCCAATAGTCTAACTTTTGATATACAAATGCCGGCGAATATTCAAATTTATTCCGGTTACTGTAATATTTTGCGCTTGCAACAACCCTATGGCTTTGGTCAACCTGATTGTTTATATTTGAATAGTCATCGCCTTCATATGTGTTTAACCTTGGCAGGTTCCTGTTTGTATATTGCCCCCAATATTTTGCCGACAAATTAGTATTAGCACCGGTACTGTAATAAATCTCTTGCAGCAAGCCATATTGTAAATATTCGGCATTTTCATTTTTTTGAGTCTTATTAATATACTCACCTGTTTGCTCATCAATATCGGCATTGTTTTTATTTTTGAATTCAAAATCGTTTTTAGAGTAAGAATATAACAGGCGTGTTTTGCTTTTTATTTTTTTTTTGCCAAGATTAACCTGCAAAAACTCTGAGAATGTTGAGTAAGAACCTATGGTTTGTACAAATTTTACTTTTTGTTCATTACCCTGCTCATTTTTATTGCCAATACTGATAGACCCTCCCAAAGCCCCGCTCGACGTCTCCATAGAGCTGCCACCTGCCAAAAGTTCAACCTCATCAATAAAATAGTTTGGTATTAACGAAAAATCAACCTGCCCAAGCATTGGCGATTTAATGCTAACACCATTCCAAAGCACATCGGTATGCGATGCCGATGTTCCCCTAAATGATACCGTTGCCAAAGCCCCCCTACCCGCCTGCTTTATAAAAACCTGACTATGTTTTGATAATAATTCGGCCATACTTTCGCTTGAAATTTGCTGAAGAACTGTTGTATCAATTGTAAGTTTTGTTTTTGCCACCTCTTTTAAAGGTTTTTTAGCCAAAATATTTATTTGCTGTATTTTAATTGTATCTGTAAAATAATAAGGCTGAGGCTGAGACAGCGTATTTACTGCAATTAATATTAATAGAAATATTGTAATATATTTTGCCATTTTAACCCTTAATTCTTAATTACCTTTTTAGTAATAAAATAGTCATTAATACTTATTTTAAGAATATAAATACCTCGTTTTAAACTGCTTAT
>CBDUWQ010000057.1:0-19112 GCA_965370965.1 uncultured Bacteroidales bacterium | reverse complement strand
GTTGTAATGTTATCTAATATTTTTTTGCCCACGAATTACACTAAAAACACTAATTTTAAATTTAATTAAAATGGTATTTTATTTATGGATAATAATAAAAAGGTAAATTATTAAAAAGAGTACCGCAAAAGCGGTACTCTTTTAAGGTGAAGTATTGTTAATACTTAAATATTAGTCAATAGCTTTTACAAGGTAAAAATATCCCCATTCGCCTTCTCCTAATCCAATTCCATCATCTGCCCATTCTGGCTTAATAGTTAAATCTTGAGGATAAGTGTTGTCGTAACGTATCCACATAGTGTCGGCATCAATTCTACAAATTTGATAAATTGAGCTTGCTGCACCAACACCTAACAATGTACCACCATTTAGTGTTACAATATATGATGTAGAAACCTCAGAACCATTTACAATAGTTTTAGGTAGTGTACCGGCAGGATGATCTTTAATTTCAATAGACCAAGATCCTTCTGTAGGTAAGTCCATAACCGGTCCATCTTCCCAGATATCAGGAGTGCCATAACCTTCTTTGTTTTGCCAAGCCCAGTTATACATAAAACCTGATGTATCATACTCATTAGTATATTTCATGGTTTTGTCTAAGGTAAAGGTATAACGGTCATCTAATTGAGACTCTTGAACTACACCATCATACTCTCCAAGTTTCCACCAGCTATCATCAAATGGATTCATCCAGTCATTTGCTGATGTGTCATTTGTGTAAACATAGCCTTTTGGTCCACAACTCCAATATCCAAAGTCGTTTGGTAAAGTACCGTTACCTGCCCATTTCCATGGGTGTGCACACAATGCCTCAGTAACATCATTTACAATGTCAGGGTTACCAACTTCAAGTGTAACCTTAACTGAATCGGTAAGTTGATCAACTTTACCTGCAGCAGTACATTTTACAAAATAGTCTCCAGGAAAATTATAAGTAGCTGTAACAGAAGCTCCACTTCCTGTGTCGCCATTATCAAAATCCCATGAATAACTGCTTGCATTTGTTGCAGTAGCAGTAAATGTTGCTACATTACCATCAACACTTTGTGTTAATACCAAGTTTGACACATTTTCGACTACAGGATCATCTTCGCCACAAGATGAAAACCCAAGAGCCATAATTGCTACAGCTCCAAAAAATAATAGATTTTTCATAATTTGTTTAGATTTTAATTAATAAATATATGTTTAAAATTCACCTTTATTTAAGTCTATCTGTTTTTGAGGAATAGGGAAGTTGTTATGTGTACCTTCAATAAACCCGTATTCTCCCAGCACTTCTGTGCCACGTCCTTGGCGTACTATATCCCAAAACCTGTGCCCTTCCATGCCAAGCTCTACTCTTCGTTCATGGTAAACTGCTGTTAGTCCGTCAGATTCGGTGGTATTTAGCAACCCTGCCCTTGCACGTACTAAATTTAATGGTGTTTGCCAAGCTCCATCACCGGCACCATTTGCTTTTGCCTCGGCATTCCAAAGCAAAACATCGGCATATCTGCAAACTATCCAGTTTTTTGGTTGATCCATAGGGTATGTTCCTTGCAATGATTCAGGAATAACATGTTTTTGATTAAGCATTTTATCATGGTTTGCGCTATATTCTTTTGTATTTCCTTTTACTAATTCTTCTCCATCTGCATCAATAGAGTCCATTACATAAATTTCCTCATCTTCTGTACCTTCAAAAATAGTTTCTCCTTTAAATATTATTGTTACATCTTTTCTTATGTCACCATCTTCAAACTCATTTGCAAACTCTTGTGTAGGGCAGTTAAATCCCCAGCCAACAGCTCCGCCAACTGTTTTGTCTCTTGCACACATGTATAGTGGTAGCTGTGTACCATTGCTTTGGTTACCATATTCATTTAAATGGATGGCAAATTGAATTGCAAAAACAATCTCTTCACTATTTTCATTTTCAATTTTAAAAATGTCTTCATAATTATTCAACAGCCCATAGCCTGGTAAGTTCATTACTTCATTGGTGTAAGTAAGAACATTGTTCCAATCTTTTTCATATAAATATGTTTTTGCTAATAATGCAAAAGCTGCCCCTTTTGTGGCTTTGCCATAACCTACATCACTTCTTGCCGGTAAATATTCTGAAGCATATTTAAAATCGTCTTCAATAAACTTATACAAATCTTCTAAAGGTGCTTTTTTTTGTTGATATTCATTATCGGCAAGTAAGTGGTCAACCAATGGTACCTCACCAAATATTTTAATTAACTCAAAATAAAAATATGCTCTTAAAAACCTTACTTCAGCAATATACTTGATTTTTGCTTTAGTTGAAAGTCCTTCGGCATAATCAATATTTTCAAGCACCTTATTACACCTGTTAATAGCAATGTAGCTATTGTTCCAAACAAGGTTAAGCTTGGCTCCGGTTTCGGCATTATTAATATATGCAAAATCTATTAGGGCGTTCATCCAAACCTGATCGCCATAGCCTTCACCTCCTTTATAACCGTCTCTGCCAATAATATCGGCAAAAAAGTATGATAACGAGTTGTGAGCTCCATCCCATCCAAGTATATCATAGCAGCCAATAACAGCACCATATATATTATCAGGGTCTTTATAAAATTCCGACTCAACCATTTGAGGTGGAGTTAAATCTAAATAATCATCGGCACACGATACAATAAAAAGTGTTGCAACTATAATTATTATTAAAAATTTTAATGTTTTCATTATATTATTTTTTTAGAATGTTAAACTTAAGCCTGCCATAAATACTCTTGGTTGTGGGTATTTTACTCTATCAATACCAATATCAAGAGGGTCAGAAGGATCATTAACACCAATGCCAACTTCAGGGTCGAGACCGGTATATTTAGTAAAAGTAAACAGGTTATTTACGCCTGCATAAATTCTTAGTTTTTCAATATTTAAATTTGATGTTATACTACTGGGTAATGTATATCCTAATTGAAGTACTTTTATTCTTAAATAGCTTCCATCTTCAATATATCTGTCTGATATTTTTTTATGTTCACCCGATGTTATATCCATACGTGGTGTCATAGGGTCATTAGTGGTTCCTTCTGCCATCCATCTGTCAATCATGCTTTTTGACAGATTGTAGGTTGTTGTGGGGTTATTTGTGTAAAATAGGGTGGTGTTAAATATTTCGTTACCCGAAACGCCTTGTAAAAATAGTGTTAAATCAAAACCTTTATATTCACCTCTTATATTTAAGCCATAAGTAAAATCGGGTATTGGGCTGCCAAGAAATTCTCTATCTAAAACACCATCACCATCGGCATCGGCATATTTAATATCACCGGGTTTAGCATCGCGCTGCAAAAGATTCCCTTCTCCATCAACGTGGGCATCAATTTCTGCTTGATTCTGAAACAGACCATCAACCCTATATCCGTAAAACGATGCTACAGGGTGACCAACTTGTGTTCGGGTAACATACCCAAGGTTTTGAAAGTCTGCTGCATCAATATATTCAGTAAGGCCAAGGTCTAAAATTTCATTACTATTATATGAGGCATTACCTATAATATCTAATTTAAAGCCGCCAAATATTTTTTTGTAACCTAGTTCAACCTCAATACCTTTATTTGACATTTCACCACGGTTAGACCAAGGATTTTCTTCGGTACCAACATGCCCAGGAACTTCTGTTAAAATTAACATATCTGAGGTCTCTTTGTTGTAAAGGTCAACAACAAGGGTTAGTTGGTTTTCAAAGAAAGCTGCATCAATTGCAATGTTTGTTGTAATTGATGATTCCCATCTAATATTTGGGTTTGGTAATTGGGGAAAACTTGTTCCACCAACATTTTTACCATTAACCACATAACCTCTTCCGGCTTGTGATAGTGACATATAGCCAAATGTCTCAATTTTATCATTACCTATTTTCCCCCATCCTGCTCTTAATTTTAATCTGTTCATAAAGATAACCGATGAGAAAAATGGCTCTTCTGATATTTTCCAACCAAGAGAAAATGATGGAAATTGGCCGTAACGTTTACCGGGACCAAAATTTGTTGAGCCATCCATTCTATAATTAATCGTTGCTAGATATTTATTTTTGAAAGAGTAATTTATTCTACCAAGATATGAGAAATTACGTTTTGTATCATTACTTCCGTCAGGAGTAGCTTGTTGGTTTCTTAAATTATCCATTGTGGCTAAGTAAGGATTGTTTGAA
The DNA here is from genome assembly GCA_965370965.1 of uncultured Bacteroidales bacterium. Classification (GTDB taxonomy): domain Bacteria; phylum Bacteroidota; class Bacteroidia; order Bacteroidales; family SZUA-534; genus GH45. The sequence continues at coordinate 14,935 of CBDUWQ010000057.1, read as the reverse complement.
ATAAGGTCGGTGCCAGTTGCACCCATCCATGTATAATGTTCTTCGTATATTTCGTTACCTGCCATTACTGATATATCATGAGTTCCAAAGGTATTGTTGTAAGTAAAGTAGTTTGTCCAGTTTTTGCTGCCACCAATACTATATGATTCATAAACACTATTAACAGATTCTTCCTCACCAACTTTAATTCTGTATATTGGATTAAAGTTCCAATATCTGTTATAACCATGGGTTAAACCAAAGTCGGAACGGAATTTAAAGTTATTAAGGAAAGAAAATTCTGCAAAAGCATTCCCAATAACATTAAAATTTTTATCCTCATTGTTAGTTCTGTCAATTTGTGCAGCAGGGTTAGCAATTTCAGTGGTATAAACCGAACCTGACCAAGAGCCATCGGGTTGTTTTGATGGTGTTGTTGGTTCGTAATTTATGGCTTGAATTAAAACTGAAGCCCAATCGTTCCCTTCGTCAATTTCATGTCTAAGCCTATTCTCAATTGTTATATTTTCTCCAATTTTTAGCCATTTTTTAGCTTTATAGCTTGTGTTAAGTCTTAACGATGTTCTTTTAAAACTTGTTTTATGCACAATACCCTCTTGGTTAGTGTTGTTTACACTTAAAAAATAGGTTAGTTTATCTGTTCCGTTACTAAAAGAGATATTATGGTTATGAGAAAAGGCAAGTCTTGTAATTTCATTTTGCCAGTCGGTTCCTTCTCCAAATTGAGCAGGGTTGTTTAATTCAGGTGGCACTTGAGTACCTGCATTTCTTAAGGCTTCAGCTCTTAGCATTGCATACTCAGACCCATTTGCTAAGTCTATTTTGTTGTATAGTTGACTAAAGCTGTAGTTTGCATCAAATACAATTTTGCCCTTACCTTCGGTTCCGCTTTTTGTTGTAATAAGTATAACACCGTTTGCACCCCTTGCGCCATAAATAGCACACGACGATGCATCTTTAAGTATCTCCATTGAGGCAATATCTGAAGGATTTATAAAATCCATATTATCAATGGGCATTCCATCAATAACATATAAAGGATCAGAATTATTAATTGTTCCTGTTCCTCTAATTCTAATATTCATGGATGAACCAGGAGAACCGGAACTTGCAGTAACAACCACACCTGCTGCCCGTCCTTGAATTGCTTGGTCAATTGTAGGTGCTTTCATTTTTTCCAAATCTTCCACATCAATTGAAGCTACAGAGCCTGTTATGTCACTCTTTTTTTGTACACCATAACCAACAACAATTACTTCGTCAAGGCTTGTTAAGTCTTGTGTTAGGGTAATATCAATTTTAGCCCGCCCATTTACAGGTATCTCCTCGTTAAAATAGCCAATGTACGATACATATAGGGTATCTTTTGAATCGGCCGTTAAAGAGAAATTACCTTCAAAGTCGGTTACTGTTCCTATGGTAGTTCCTTTAATAATAATATTTACCCCTATCATTGTTTCGCCAGAGGGGTCTATTATTTGCCCTGTTATGGTCAGCTTTTGTGCAAAAATAGTTGTGCTCATTAGAATAAAGAGTATAAGCACACTCAGTTTTTTTAATAATAGAACTTGAGTTATTTTGCTTTTGCTATGTTTATTGTATGTTTTCATTCTTATTAGATTAGATTTATGTGTTTTTCATCTGTTAATAATTCTAAAATCATGGACGTTTCACCTTTTTTTTATAAAACTTATAATATACTAAAAAATTCATTAAGGTTTCTAATTATTCATTTTTTTTTAAATTTACTTGTTTATTAATAAGTGTTTTAGTTTATCATAGGCATGTTTATTTTCGAAAAAATTATTGTGCATTAAAGTATAGTGCAGCCGCACCAAGTATTGAGATATCGGCATGAGTGCTAACCTCTATTTTTAGGTTTTTTGTTGTTTGCTTATAGGGAAATGTTTTTACTTTGCTCCACATGGTTTTATTGAAGTATTTAAAAGCTTTTGATAACCGTCCACCAATTACTATTATCTCCGGATCGATAGCAAATAGGATTGTTTTTATTGCATTTCCTAAATCCAACCCATATTGTTCAAATATTGCCAGTGCTATTTTATCTTTTTTTTGTGCCCTTTTTAAAAAGTAGGTAAAATCATCACCATATTTTTCATTAAAATACTCTTCACTACAGTAATATTCATAATCATGCTCACGGTATGGTATTGATCCAAACTCTCCGGCACCACAGTTATGTCCTGAGTATAGCTGGTTGTTGGTAACAATTCCGCAACCAAACCCAACACCAATTATAATGCCCACAATATTTGAGTAGTTTATTGCTTTACCAAAGTATTTTTCGCCTGCAGCAAAACAAAATGCATCATTATTTAAAAATACATTTATTTTAAATCGGTCTTCAAGTATAGCTTTTAAATGCACCTCTTTCCACGATGGAATATTAGGGGTTTTATAAACAATGCCTTTTGAAATGTTTACTAAACTTGGCACACCAACACCAATACCTACTACGTCATCATCAATAACTTCTTGAATGGCAGAAATAACATCTTTAATAATATCCTCTTCAGGAGCTAAGTTATTAATGGTACGGTCAATTTTTTTTTCAATTTTACCATCTTTTACCTTGCCTGCCATTAAAGATTTTCCTCCAAGAAAAACTCCAATTACAGATTGCCCTATGTCGGTATTTTGAAAAATCATTTTAGTGTGTATATATTAAAATGTATTTATTTACTCTTTCTTCTTTTTTAAACTTATTGTTTGGTTTTTTACAAGTGGTTTGGCCCAAAAGCTAATGCTTAATATGTATGCTAAAGCTACAAAATTAAAAAGCATTCCTATTTTTAATGATGTAAAATCGCTTATAAAACCAATAAGCAGTTGTACTACTGCGCCACCCATAATACCTGTAATTAATATTCCGGCAAACGAACCATGATGTTTGCTTACCGAATTTAGTGCTAAAGATAAAATTATAGGGTACATTACCGATAGGAAAAAGCCGCTTAGTTGAAAAGATAAAATTGCTGTATTGGCAGAGCCAAACATAGCAACGGCGAGACAAATAATTGCTATTGATGTGAAAAGTTTTAATACAATTTTACTATCAAGAAATTTTATTAAAATTAAACCTAAAATCCCACCTATTGTCATTAAACCCCAAAAGTTAGCAACGGTATTTGCACCTAAAGTCTGAGGGTCAATGTTATGATAGATATGCAAAAATTTTGTCATCCAGTATGATATGCCTTGTTCAACACCTACATAGGCAAATATTCCAAAAAAGTAGAGAATTACAAATTTGTTTTTAAAAAGCTCAAAGTAGCTATCTTTTGTTCCTGCTTTTTCGTCATCTTTTAGTTCAACTTTAGGAAATTTAGTAACTAATATTATTAGAATCATTGCCAAACAAAAAATGGCAAAAATCCAATATATTGAAGTCCACGACATGCCTTCGGGTACAATTTTGGATAACATGCTAATTAAACCTCCGTTAGATTGTGGGGCTGTGTCAATGCCAGTAACAAGCCATGAATATACCCTTGGGCTAATAAACGATGCGCCGCCAAATACAAGTTGTGCCATTACTGAGGTAAAAGCATAGTGCTCTTCTCCTCCCGACACTCTTAATAATGGGTTTATTACAACTTGCAGTATTGCCATTCCTGTTCCTATTGTAAATAGCGAAAATATAAAGATTCCAAACGATGGCATTCCTGCAAAAAGTATTGTGGCTGCAAAAGCAAGTAAAAAGGCAAATAGCATTAATTTTTTTTCGCCATATTTTTCAACCATAAAACCTGCCGGAATTGACATTATGCCATAAGCAATAAAAAAAGCAAAAGGTAAAAATCCTGCCATGGTTTCGGTTAAGCCAAAACTAGCCGAAACACTTGGGTTTAATGCTCCAAGAATATTTGTTAAAAAAGAGATAACAAAAAATGTTACCAATATTAGTGCTACAATTCCGTAATTTCTTTTAGTGCTCATACTACAATTAGTATTTATTGATGTTTATTTAAGATTATAACCCTGTATGTGATATACAAGCTCTTTGTTTTTAACATACTGTTGCTGCAACTTTGCAGTAATAACCCTTTTTTCTCGCGGCATTAGCGATATATAATTATCAGACCAAAATACCGGTAAAATAGTTGCTTTGGTAGCTTTGTCTTTAACCGATAATTCTAAAAAGAAAGCAATTTTATCGGTAGGGTTTTCTATTTTACATGTAACAATTGTGTTGTTTAAATTATCGGTATCAGCAGTAAACTCATATTTAACATCAACCTTTTCCATTGAGTTTAGACCAGTAAAATCGGCATAGCTTTTATATGGTGTGTAAAACCATTGTGAGTTTTCCCAGTCGTGAACATCGGGCTTTGTTGACAGCCAGTAAAAATTATCGGCTATTATCTGATTATTGCTATTAACCGTAAGACTAATAAAATAAGTAGTTGTCAACATTTTTAGCTCGGGCATTTTAATTGCTATTTGTGAGCTGTTCTCAGGTAAATTTACAATAGTATCTTTTGTGAAAAGTAAATTTGAATTTATATCGTAAACATTAACGTTTGCATTAATGTTGGAGTAAGGTTGTAAAGTACTATTTGTAAGGTATATATTTTTATCTCCATAATTATAAACAATACTAACAGGTTGGCAGGCTTTTTTTGTTCCGTAAAATGCACCGTTTGGCATAAGGTAATAATCGTACAGTTGCCAAAACATTTCGGGCCATGCCGAGTTGAGCATCCACTGTACAATACCTGTGGTTATTTTTTTATTTACCTCAAAAGCTTCAAACATTGCACGTATTGCCTCGTAGTTTGATATTTGCGAGCGGAAAGCATAATCTTCTACACCGGTGGGTTTGCCATATCTGTTATTGAATGCTTTATTGTACCTGTTAAGGTTTGCAAATTCATTTCGTCCGCTATGGTAGTCCCACATTGGATTAAACGGCCATAGGTTATCTTCTGACAACATTTTTTTAATGCTCTCAATTGGTGGTACTTGAGGCCCCGGGCCTGTTTCGGTGTTAAAGCCATATGCACCGCCTGCTTTTTTATCTATATACCAATAATTTGGTGCAGTATAAGCATATGGGCCAAGCATTTTTACGCCTGTTGAACCACTAATTTCACTATCGTTTATGTACCCTGCAGTAATATTTCCTTTGCTGTCGCGAGCTATGTCAAAATCTTCGTATTTGCAACTGACCAAAATAGGTCTTGTATTGTCAACTTCTCCAATATAATTGTTTAGTTTTTTTTCTAATTCGGGCAGTGGTAGTTTATCGCTTCCGTAAACCCATGTAAAAATACTTGGGTGGTTCCTTAGCCATTTTACCTGACTTTGGAATGCGCGCGATTGCAGCTCCATATCTTCAGGTGTGCGAATGCACATAAAATCATCTTCGTACCTGCCGCAATATCCTTCCCATTCCCAATGGCAGCTCCAGCCAATCATTAACAGTAAGCCCAACTCATCAGCTTTTTCGTAAAGAGTTTTGTTCCTTCCCCAAAATCCTTCAAGGCGTACGCAATTAAGGTTCATATGTTTAACATACTCCATTTGGGCAATAACTTTTTCGTCAGTATCGGCCAAAAGTATATCGTCAACCCAACCGGCACCTTTTATTAAAGTATTTATTCCATTTATTTTAAAACCTCTGTGTTTATCTTTTGTCCAGTAATCTTCAATTTGGCGTATTCCAAACCTAACATTTTTACTATCGGTGGTTTTTCCTTTAACGTTTGCATTAAATTGCAGATTGTATAAATTAGGTTCGCCCATTAAATTTGGCCACCAAAGTTTGGGGTTTTCAATAATAAGTTGTTTGTATTCTACTGGTGTAAACTCAACCTTTTTTGATTCATTGGGTTGTATTTCAATAGTTTTTTCAAAATGTATTTGGTTTATTGTTCCGGTAAGTTTAACACTTTGCTTTTCAGCCGAATGGTTAGTTACTTGTGTAGTAATTGTAAGTTTAGCCTTGGCTAAGGTTTTAGTGTCAACATCGGTTTTTACAAATGGTTCTTCAATTGATACCATGCCGGTTGTTTCAATTTTAACAGGTCGCCAAATTCCAATATTTTTATCGGGTGGGGCAGGGTTCCAATCAACAAAGCCAATGGTTAAATCGTTAAATTTTGGAGGAATGACTTGAACAGCAAGAGTGTTTGTCCCTTTTAGAATATATTTGGTTATATCTAAATTCCAAATTCCAAAAGCACCTTCTATTTCTGACGAATTGGCAATTAATTTTCCGTTTAGCCAAACGTTTGCACTGTAATTTATACCTTCAAAAACCAATTGATGAAAAAGCACCTCCTCAATATTAAATTGGGTACGGTACCACCATGGTTGCCTAAACTGTGCAGTATCAATTTTTCCAAGATTATTGTCTTTATATATATCTTTATATATACCTGCTTCAACTAATCCTGCAAGTATGGTATTTGGTACAGTTGTTTCAATCCAGTTTTCGACAGAATAATTGGTTGTTGAAATTACTTTGCCATTTTCTGAAATTTTGTCTTGCTGCTGAATACGCCAATTGTTATTCAAAGTAGTTGACTTGTAAGGTGTATTTGAATTACACGATATAAAAATTAATAAAGTGTAAAATAATATGCCTATAAAAAATATTTTTTTTTGTATTTCCATCATTAAGAATTTGTTTTATGATGCAATTGTTTGCACCAAAAGTATAGTAATGCATCTTTAAATACAATGTATTTTAAATAATTAAGAAGTAAATATTACAAAAAAGACATTAAAAAACAGTTAAAGCATTGTGGTATAGGCATATGTATGATTGGTAGCTAAGTGCAATAAGTTGCATTAACTTCGGAGTGTAGAATTTTGTATATTTAGGTTGAATGGTTCTATTATTGTCTTGTTTTTTTGTGAGCTGTTTTTCTTTTGTAATTGCTCAATAAGTATGGTTGCAGCGCTTACGCCTATTTTTGAATACGGCAGTTGTATGGTTGTTAACGAGGGTGAGAAGTATGAGTAATCTTCCTCATCGGCTATGGCAAGAATGGCAATATCTTCGGGTATTCGAATTTTTTTAGTTTGAAGAATTGAAGTTAGTTTTTGGGCAGCCAAAATGTCATCTATTAAAATAGCATCGGGTTTTTCCTTTTGGCTAAAAATAATATCAATAGCTTCTGTAACGTCTTCAAGTAGATAGTCTGAAAATATTTCAAGTTTAGGGTTTGCTTTTAGTCCGCCATTTTTTATCGCTGTTTTATAACCTGTGGCAATTTGGCGCGATAGTGGGCAGTTGATATTGCCTCCCAAGTGAGCAATTCTTTTGCACCCGTTGTTTAAAAGATGCTGAACTGCTCTAAATCCTGCTTGAAAATGATCTATCATTACCTTATTGCATGGTAGCTCAAAACTTATCCTATCAAATAGCACAAGAGGTTTATACTCAGAAATGGCACGAAAATAAGCAGGTTTTTTATCTTTATAAGTTAATGATGCAATTACACCTTGAACATTTAGTGATTCAAATAGCCGTACAATACTTTGTTCTTGCTCTGTTGATTCCGATGAACAGCTTATAATTACATTGTAACCTTCATTTTCAAGGATTTTTCGGGCCGATTCCAGCATAATATTGTATTTGGATTGAGCAAGTGTGGGAACAATAATACCAATTGTGTTATTATTGAAGTTATGCTTAATGGCAGCCTGAATACTATTAATATATCCCATATTGAATGCAACTTCTTTTACTTTTTTCTTTGTTGCGCTGCTAATTTTAGGATGGTTATTTAATGCTCTTGATATAGTTGATGATGATGTGCCTATGGCTTTTGCCAAATCGCTTATGGTTATATTGTTTTTTTTTCCGGTCATAATTTTGAAGATTTGTATTGTAAAAATAGTGCAATTATATCAAATTATGAATTAATAGTGCAATAAATTGCATTGAAGATTGTTTAAATGGTGACAATATTTCCTATTATGCAGTTTGGAATACTTTTTGAACGGTGGTGTTGGTTTTAATAAATAAACATTATTGTGAGTAGTTTGTCGTTTTGTTGCAAAGACTGTATATGAGCTTACATTTGTTTTATTATTCGTACGCATGTTTAACTGCATAGTTAGGTAGATTTGTGGTTAATTTTGAATTTTCCGAGCAGACTCAAATATAATTAATAAATTTGCATCGTAAATATTTTTTTACATTAAAATAAATAAATAAATAAAAAGAATATATAATTATGGACTTGTTTAAAAAAATGGATACCCCTAAGGTGGATACTGAAAATATAGCAAAACCTACCGGTGATGCTGAGCATGTTAAATGTTTAATTATAGGCTCGGGCCCTGCCGGATATACGGCTGCCATTTATGCAGCACGTGCTAACCTTAACCCTGTAATGATACAGGGAATGCAAGCAGGTGGACAGTTAACAACAACTACCGAAATTGATAATTTTCCGGGTTATCCTGAGGGTACTGACGGAACAACCATGATGGAAGATTTGAAAAAGCAGGCTGAACGTTTTGGTACTGAGGTTAGATGGGGAACGGTTACGGAGGTTGATTTTGCGGGTGATATGCATAAGTTAGTGGTTGATGGCGAGAAAAATATTACTGCCGATACTGTGATTATTGCAACAGGTGCTACTGCTAAATATCTTGGATTAGAGTCGGAGGAGAAATATAAAGGAGGCGGTGTTTCGGCATGTGCTACTTGCGATGGCTTTTTTTACCGAGGTAAAGATGTTGCCGTTGTAGGTGGTGGAGATACTGCCATTGAGGAAGCTACATATTTGGCCAACTTATGCAATAAAGTATATTTAATTGTTCGTAAAGACTATTTACGTGCGTCAAAGGCTATGCAGAAGAGAGTTGCAGAAATAAAAAATGTTGAAATTTTATTTGAGCACAATACAAAGGAGATTATTGGTGATGGAAATGTTGTTGAGGGTGTAAAATTAATTAAGCGCAAAGGTGAGCCTGATGAAAAAGAGGTGGAAATAAAAGTTGACGGCTTCTTTTTGGCTATTGGGCATACTCCCAATGCTGAGGTGTTTAAGCCTTATATTGAAACCGATGAAACGGGTTATATAAATACTAAACCTGATTGTTCGCAAACTAATGTTAAAGGTGTTTTTGCATGTGGCGATGTGCAAGATACTGTTTACCGACAGGCAGTAACAGCAGCAGGTACTGGTTGTATGGCTGCATTAGATGCTGAGCGATACTTGGCTGAGAAAGAGTAATTTTAGAATTTACATATAATTTTTGTAGGGCACTTTTTGTATATTTTTTTAGAATGAATTACAAGGAGTGCCCTAATATTTTAAAGCATTTTCAAAAAAATCCATTAACCCATCTATTGTTTTTTATCTGAATATCTTACTTTTGCATAAATTATTTTAATTATGAAAAAATTGTTTTTATTATTAATGTCTGTAATTTTTGCATTGCAAATTAATGCGCAAAACGTTGGTCAAGAGGGCGATACCCTTTTAAATTTTGTAGATATAAACGGACTAAAGCAGGGGCACTGGGAAAAAACCTATGAAAATGGGATAGTGCAGTACAAAACATATTTTATTGATGGAAAACCTGTAGGAGATTTTAAGCGTTATGATGAAAATGGAGATATTTATGCCTATTTGATTCATGATACGGTTACCGAATTTGCTGGGGCGCAGTTTTTTTATAGTAGCGGTAAAATAGCTGCATCAGGCAACTATTTTGGAAAAAATAAAGATAGCATATGGAGTTATTTTGATGAAAAGGGAGTTCTTTATATGCAAGAGTCGTTTAATAAAGGAGTTAAAAATGGGGCTTTTAGTAATTATACTTCTGAAAAAATACTTATTGAGGAGATTATTTGGAAAGAAGGAGTGAAAAATGGTAGTTGGAAAAAGTTTTATACTAGTGGCGAGATTAAATGGGAGGCTAATTATGTAAATAATAAGTTGGAAGGAGAAGCAAAAGCATGGTTTCAGAATGGGAAAGTTTATAAAGAGGGCGTTTTTAGAAATGATTTAATGGAAGGACCATGGTTAAAGTATAATGAGAATGGAAGTTTTAAAAAAGTTTATCAGTATAAAAAGGGTGTATCGCCCGAAGCTCAAAAAGAGAGTGAAGATTTGATGAAAGAGCTTAATAGTAACAAAAATAAGTTTGAAGGACCCAAAAATGCTAATGATGTTGATTGGCTAAGAGGGAGAACAAGGTAAGTTTTTGTGGTGGTCATTAAGTTGTCATTCGATAGTCATTATTTACTACGATGTGAATTAGCAACGCAGTATAATAACGGTAGAGCAACTGATGCTCGAAGGGCAAATGACGGCGCAGACAACTGACACTTTAAAAAGTAAAAGTAATAATCTTTACATCAGAAAATAAACAATTTAAGACAGTTAAGTATGAGCAAAGGAAAAGTACTGATGGCAATGAGCGGGGGAATTGACAGTACTGTGGCAGCAATGTTGCTTATTGACAAAGGATATGAGCTTGAGGGGGTTACATTTCGTGTTTGGGATAATGTGTCGCAAGCATGCATGGAGAAAGAGACAGGGTGCTGCAATGTTGATTCTATTTTTGAGGCAAAGGCAATAGCAGAACAATTTGGTTTTCCGCATCAGATACTTGATATACGCAAACATTTTGAAACCACCGTAATTGAGAACTTTGTTAGCGAATATTTAAAAGGAAGAACTCCAAACCCTTGTGTGGTATGCAACTCAAGTATTAAGTGGGGCGAGGTTATTAAAAAAGCCGATGAACTAAATTGCGATTTTATTGCTACCGGTCATTATGCCCAAATTATTGAAGAGGATAAAAGGTATTTTATAAAAAAAGGGATAGATACAACCAAAGACCAATCATATTTTCTATGGAATTTATCACAGGATAATCTTAAACGCACTATGTTTCCTTTAGGAAAATTAACAAAAGTTGAAGTGCGCAAGATTGCCTTTGATAAAGGTTTTGTTAAACTATCGAAAAAACGCGAATCGCAGGAGATATGCTTTATTCCGGATAACGATTACCGCAAGTTTTTGCGTGAAAGTGTTTCGGGTTTTGAGGAAAAATTTGGATCGGGCAATTTTGTTGATACATCGGGTAAGGTTTTAGGCAGCCACAAGGGATATCCAAATTATACTATTGGACAACGAAAAGGACTCGAAATAGCAGTTGGGCATCCATTATATGTTAATAAAATTATACCACACACAAATACAGTAGTTTTAGGCACGCGCGATGAATTAACCGGTAAAATATTTTATGTTGAAAATTACAATATGATGCGTTATGCCAATATAACCGATGAAATTGAGGTACTGGCAAAAATCAGATATAGAAACACCGGAGGAATGGCAAAATTACGTAAAGAAGGTAATTTGCTGCGTGTTGAGTATTATAATCCTATGGAATCGATTACTCCTGGGCAGTCGGCCGTTTTTTATCAAGATGATTGCTTAATTGGGGGCGGGGTTATTAGATAGTATTTGCCAATAAATTGGTCATTCTAATTATGTTTTTTGTTGGTTTCAACAGAAGTTAACTTCCGAATAAATATTAGAAACAAGTTATATACGCTTGTCTGCTTGACGAGGCAGGTTCGTGCATTTTTTAATCGATGATTAACTTATATTTGTATTTAATTTTTGAGTCCACTCCGAAAAGTGTCGGCGTGGATGATACAGCAAACATCATAAAGTTTACAAGCATATAATTAATTAGTTAGATAATCCACACCGACACTTGAACCAATATTTAACTTTTTAAGACTTTTTGGAGTGTACTCATCTATATAAAATTTTCTTTACAATTGATATTAACCTACAACTATCCATGCCCATTCTCTTTTCTAATATCCTCAATCCATTTTTCTAATACCGGAGCCGTATAGTTTTGCATAACTTGCAATGCCTGTTCGGGTGTATCAACAAATTGTGCAATTGCTGCATGAGGGGGCAAAACCATTTTTTCATTTATTGTATTCTTAATATGTAATTTTAAAAAGTTGTAAAAACCGTTGGTATTAATTATTGCAATGGGCTTTTTATGAAAACCCAATTGGGCAGCGGTTAAAACCTCAAAAAGCTCTTCAAGTGTACCTAAACCACCAGGCATGGCAATAAAACCATCGGCCAAATCGGTCATTTTTGCTTTGCGCTGATGCATGGTTTTAACCGTTATTAACTGTGTAAGATTTTGTTGTGTAAGATGCTTTTTTGCCAAAAAGTGCGTAATTACACCGGTAACCTTTCCGCCGTTCTCTAATACACCCTCAGCTGCGGCTTTCATTAAACCAACATTAGCCCCGCCATATATTAAATTAATACCATTTTTTGCCAAAAGAGTTCCTAATTGCTTTGCAACTTCAATATATTCAGGATTTGCACCTAAATTTGAACCACAAAATATACAAACATTCATCATTGTTGTTAATATTTGCTTGCAAAGAAAACAAAAAATATGAATTCATGCTTTAAACTTTTATTGTAACTTTAGCAACTTTCGGAAAACAAATATTTTAATAAATTGTTTTTCGTTGGGTTAACCCCTTCAAATCAGTAAAATTAAATACTATGATTAAAAGATTGTTTTTAAGTGTAATGTTAACAGGTTTTTTGTTTGTAATAAGTGGTTATGGGCAGTTATTTAACGATGAGGTTTATAAATTCTCAAAAGTATTGGGATATATCGACAATTTTTATGTTGACAGTATTAACAAAGAAGACCTTGTTGAAGATGCAATTGTTGAAATGCTAAAAGAGTTGGATCCACATTCGGTATATATAACAAAAGAAGATTTAAAAAAAATGAATGAGCCATTAAAGGGCAGCTTTGACGGTATAGGGGTTCAGTTTAGAATTTTAGATGATACTTTAATGGTTGTTTCACCTATTACCGGAGGGCCATCAGAAAAAGTAGGCATTAAAGCAGGCGACAGGATAGTTATTATTGATGGTGAGAATGTGGCCGGCGTAGGTCTTACCAACCAAATGGTTTTTGACAGATTAAAGGGAAAAAAAGGGACAAAAGTAGTTGTTGAAATAAAAAGGAGAGGGGTAAAAGAACTGCTTGATTTTGAAATTATACGCGACAAAATTCCTATTCATAGTTTTGATGCAGCTTATGTTGTTGATAAAAAAGAAAAGGTGGGGTATATAAAGCTTAACAGATTTTCAGCAACTACCATGAAGGAATATAACGAGGCTATTGATAAATTAAGAAAAGAAGGGGTTGAGAATTTGATAATTGACCTTACAAATAATGGTGGGGGTTACTTAAATATGGCACATGATTTGGCCGATGAGTTTTTAAAAAATGGGCAAATGATAGTTTACACCGAAGGGATAAAAAGCCCAAGGCAAGATTTGCGTGCCACCAAAACCGGAAGTTTTAAGCAGGGACGTGTTGTAATAATGATAGATGAAGGTTCGGCATCGGCAAGCGAAATTGTTAGCGGTGCTATACAAGATTGGGACAGAGGTGTTTTGGTAGGCAGACGCACATTTGGAAAAGGATTGGTGCAACGCCAAATGAACCTGCCCGATGGTTCGGCAATGCGGTTAACTATTGCACGCTATTATACCCCTACCGGTAGGTTGATACAAAAATCGTATAAAGGTGGTAGCGAGGCGTACCATAAAGACTTGATTAACAGGTATAATAATGGTGAATTATCAAATAAAGATTCTATCCATTTTCCCGATTCATTAAAATATGAAACATTGGTAAACGGGCGTGCAGTATATGGCGGCGGCGGTATTATGCCCGATATTTTTGTGCCAATTGACACAACAGATTATTCCGATTATTATCGTGATTTAATTCGAAAAGGTATTATTAACGGGTATGTGCTACAGTATATGGATGAAAACAGAAAAGTACTTGAAAATAAATATCTTGGAAAAAATAAAGATAAAGAGTTCATCTATTTTAAAAAACAATTTGAAATTGATGAAGAATTCTTGAAAGGCTTATTAGATTATGCCAATAAGGAAAAACTTGAGTTTAACGAAGAAGAATATAACAAAAGCCTAAAAAGTTTAAAAATAAATTTAAAAGCACTAATTGCACGCGATTTGTTCTCAACAAGCGAGTTTTTTGAGATTATCAATAAAATAGATCCAATTTATCATGAGGCAGTAAATATTATACTAAATAAACAGCAGTATAATTCGCAACTCACAGAATAATGAAGGTTTGTTTGAAAGTTTAAAGTTAAAAAGTTCAAGGTTTGAATATTGTTATTTGATATTTGTATTTTGAATATTGTTATTTGAATATTTACTACTATTTATGATAAAATGGTTTTTTGAAAATTGGATTGAAATAGTTGCAGTAACAACAGGGTTAGCACATTTTTTTATCTATAAAGCAAAATATTTGGTGTTGGCTGTTTGGCATAATCTCATCGGGTTTATACCTGTTTGTTTTTTTTTACACAAAAATATATGCCGACATGCTGCTTCAGGTTTATTATGTAATAATGGGTATTTACGGATGGCTTCATTGGGCACGTATTGATAATTCAAAAGAAAATTCACAGCTTCCTGTTTTACGGCTGAGTACCCGCGAAATTTTAATTGCATTTGGAGTTACATTTGTACTATTTATAGTAATTGCACAGTTTTTAATCTATTTTACCGATTCTACAATTCCATGGATTGATGCATTTACTACATCGCTGAGTTTTACTGCTACTTGGATGCTGGCACGTAAAATTTTAGAGCACTGGATTGTTTGGGTTGTTGTTAATATGGTATCAATAGGGTTATACTTTTATCGCGAGTTATACGCAACTATTATTTTATTTGCAGTACTTACGGTAATGGCAGTAATTGGATATTATAAATGGAAAAGACAATTCCTGAAATTAAAAAGTCAATTAGGGTGAAAGAAACAACAAAACCAAATTTTATTGTAATTACCGGGCCCGAATCAACCGGAAAAACGCAGC
>CBDUWQ010000056.1:0-19338 GCA_965370965.1 uncultured Bacteroidales bacterium | reverse complement strand
TATTTAAAAAAACCTGATGCAACTTACCGTCGTTACATTCTAAATTAAAAGGTTCTTTTGTGTATTTCTTTTGTATTTTAATCTTATTCTTAATTTCACTATTTAACATTACTAAACAATTGTCTATTATATCATGTATCTTGCATTTTCCACTATTTGAATCGCCCTTGCGGCTATAATGGTTAAGGCTGGTTACAATATTTGCTGCACGTTGTACGCCTTCTTTTATGCCATCAATAAATGGTAACATCTTATTAAGATGTTTTTTGTCAAGATTATCATCAAGATATAGTTCAATCCCATTAATGCCACCCTGAATAAAGTTAAGAGGATTATTTATTTCATGTGCCACGCCTAAGGCAAGCACACCTAAAGATGCCATCTTTTCTGACTGGATTAAATTATCTTGAGTGCTTTGTAATTTATTAAGGGTTAGCTCTAATTGCTCTCTTTGTGCATGCAGCTCTTTATTGTTTAATTGTAGTTTGTTATTTGCCTTTTCAAGTTCTTGTGTGCGCTCTTTTACCATTTGCTCTAAGTGTTCTTTATAGTTTATAAGCTTTATGTCAGTCTGTTTTTTCTCATTTATATCCCTAACTACTGCTAATATTCTCTCATTGCCACCAATATCTGTTTTTTTTAAGGCAACTTCAACCCAAAACATCTCACCTGTTTTTTTTCTTGCCTGCCAGTCAAAAACTTGTTTGCCCTCATTTGTGGCTTTATTTATAAATTTTGCAGCATTTTCAGCAGTATATGGGTCAATGCCCGATATTAAGTCGTTAAATTCCAAAGATTTAATATCATCAGCTTTGTAGCCATATATTTCTAACATTGAGTCGTTTACATCAATAATACCACCATTCAAATTATGTATAAAAATTGCATCGGTTGATGAGTTGAATATTTCGCGGTAGTTGCGCTCATTTTCGACAATTTTTTTATTCTTAATTTTTAAATTGGCTATAAGCTTAAAAAAAGTATCATTGAATTTACGAACAACCATTATTACTACTAATGAAACAATGGATATTAACAGGGCATTTACAATCCATGTTTCAGCAGTAATAGCGCGTGCTAAGAAATCAATGTTTGATATCATTTTGCCCGACATATATAAAAAGCCTAAAATAAGGAAACTGAGGATAGTAATTATATAGAGTATTATTGTTGTTCGGAAAGAGAAGGCTAAAAATGCAATAAATGGTAGTAGGACTATAAGTGTTTTATTGTCAGAATAAGCACCCAGCTTAAAAACATCAGTAATTATTAAAATGAATAGTGCAAATATTATTATTATTGATTTAGGTTTAATTTGCAATCGCTTTCTGATAATGGTAATAAAAATAAAAGTTGATACCACAGTAAAATCCAGCAAAAAATATACTATACTATAGTTCTTAATGTAGTTTTCTAAGCTTGATAGGAATGCCAACATACCTAATATTGAACCAATAATTAATGCTACATCAATAATTTGGTTTTTAATTGCGTCAATTTCCTTGAATGACACTATTTTGCGTGTTTCAAAAATTTTCATAAAATAGGAAATAATATCTATATTGAATGTTTGAGTTTTTATCTCAATTATTCTCATAAATAATTGAAGCCTCCCATAGTAACTAAGTTCAACTATAATTTTAGATACCCAAAATCAAGTTGCCCTAAGTCGGCCTGCCTTAACAAATACCATAGGCAGACGTGGATTAATCGCATTTTCATTCAATCTATACTAATTTTGATAAATAATGCTTATTAACAAATGTACCAAAAAAAACCCGGCAATGCCGGGTTGTAACAATAATATTTTTAACAACTATTTTAACATACAATTTTACCTGTATTCTTTTATATACTCAGGAAGATTATCCATTAATTTTTGGCGAGCAAAAAATATTTTACTTTTAACCGTGCCAATCGGTATTTCTAATTGTTCTGCAATTTCTTTATATTTAAAACCTTCAGTAAACATCTGAAATGGAATCCTAAAGTCAGCTTGAAGATTATCAACTTTTTTCTTTAACTCTTTGTAGGCATGTACCGATTCGGGCGAAATTGCTTCCTGCTTATGTGGGAGATTTTCGTTATTCTCAAATTTATTAAAAATAGTGTTTGATTTTACGTTTCTTCTATAGTTGTTAATAAAAGTGTTTTTCATTATAGTATAAGCCCAAGAATTAAAATTACGAGGATCTGTAAATTTATCTTTGTTTGTTAATGCTTTTAGCATTGTTTCCTGTAAAAGGTCTTTTGCTTCTTCAGTATTTGTTGTTAACCTATATGCAAAATACTTTAATTTATCCTCTATGTTCAAAAGTTTGCCTGTAAATTCAATTGCTGTCATAATATGTACTTTTAGGGTTACTTTGTTTAAAGTGTTGTTTGTTTTGCTTCAACAAAAATGTTTAACAAATATAAGATAATATTAAACACAAAACAAAATTTATTTTTAACAAAATATTGCTTAAATATATCCAATATAAATAAGAGAACACCTAAAGTTCATAAATACAGCAATATAGAATATTTTATTATTATTTTCTATATTACAATAAAAGCAAAATAGTTTTTAACATATTTTGCAAATAATAAAATATACTGACTTTGTTTAGTGGCAATAATTGATAAAAACAAGTTAAAAATTATTGTTTTGTTTAAGGCTTCTTAAACAATATTTTTACCTTACTGATTAACAATATGTTAGATTATTGTTTTGTTTAACGTAAAGTTGATAAAATACATCGTAACGATTTTTTATTAAATGCAACCATTTGTAATTATTATCATCAATATACAATTACACAAAATATTATTTAATAATTACGTTTATATTGTATTAAATTAAAATCAAACATAATGCTTAAACATATTTTTATAACTGCAATTTGTATTGGAAGCTTTTTTTTGGTTTCGGCACAAAAATATACAATTAGCGGTTATGTAACCGATATTGAGAATGGCGAAAAGCTAATTGGTGCAAATATTTATGATGCAAATTCATATGTTGGCACTGTTACCAACGCTTACGGTTTTTTTTCGTTAACCATTGATAAGGGACCGGTTTTGTTTACAATATCATATGTTGGTTACTCACCGTATCAAAAGGAGATTCAGTTAAATAGCAGCATAATGCTTAATATTGAGTTAACTCCTAATATTCAAATTGAAGAGGTTATTGTAAAAGGTAAATTAAGCGATGTTGGAGTTGAAAGTTCGCAAATGAGCATAATTGAGATACCAATGAAAACCATAGGTAATTTACCTATGTTGCTTGGTGAGGCCGATATTATTAAAATGGTTCAGTTAATGCCGGGCGTACAATCGGGTAGCGAGGGTATGAGCGGCATGTATGTGCGTGGTGGCGGACCCGACCAAAACCTTATTTTACTTGATGGTGTTCCGGTTTATAATGTTAGCCACCTTTTTGGTTTTTTCTCGGTATTTAATGCCGATGCAATACAAAATGTAAAGCTAATAAAGGGAGGGTTTCCTGCGCGTTACGGTGGTAGGCTTTCATCGGTACTCGATATAAGTATGAAAGAAGGAAACATAAAAGAGTTTAAAGCAAAGGGGTCAATTGGGTTAATTGCATCAAAACTAACAATTGAGGCTCCTATTGGTAGTAAAACCTCGTTTATTATATCGGGGCGTAGAACATACCTTGATGTTTTAATGTATCCTTTGGTAAAATTAGAAGAGAAAAGAGAGGGTTACGATAAGCTGGATTATGGATATTATTTTTATGATTTAAATGCAAAAATAAATCACCGCTTTTCCGATCGCAGTAGGTTGTATTTGAGTGTATATATGGGTAAAGACAGGTTTTTTTATGTTACTGAAGATAGCTGGACTGATGAAAAGTGGAATCCTGATAAAGGAGTATTTGAAAAAAATGAGATTCATTATAAAGATGAAATGCAGTTTTGGTGGGGAAATATTACATCGGCACTACGTTGGAATTACATGATAAACAATAAGCTTTTTGCTAATACAACTGTAACATACAGTCGCTATAAAATACTAACAGGTTATGAAAGCCAATATGGCAATCAACGTGCAGATAAAATGGATTATACCTCGGGTATTTATGATTTGGCAGGCAAGGTTGATTTTGACTATTACCCAACGCCTAACCATAGCGTAAAATTTGGTTTATCTGATACTTACCACTCTTTTAACCCTGGCGTAATGCTTCAATCGTATAATAACACCGATTCAACATATACAAAAGTTGAACTTGGAAAATCAGCTGTATATGCAAACGAAATGGCTATATATGCTGAAGATGATATTAGAATTGGAGCATTGTTAAAAATGAATATTGGTGTAAGGTGGTCGGGTTTTAAAGTGCGTAATACTTTTTATAACTCGTTTGAGCCACGTATTTCGGTACGTTTTTTAGTAAACGAAAAATTAAGTATAAAAACAGCTTATGCCAAAATGAACCAATATATTAATCTTTTGGCCAACTCAAACATTGGCTTGCCGTTTGATTTGTGGGTACCATCAACAAAGGATATTAAACCGCAGGTGGCACATCAGGTTGCTTTAGGTTCAATGTATGCCATAAATAACGACATCGACATTAGTGTTGAGGGGTTTTATAAAACCATGGATAATTTGGTTGAATATAGCGAAGGTGCTTCTTTTTTCTCGCTAGAAGACAATTGGGAAGAACGAGTTGTTCAAGGCAAAGGCTGGTCGTATGGAATAGAGTTCCTTTTAATGAAAAAATACGGTAAAACAACAGGTTGGATAGGCTACACATGGTCAAAATCAGAAAGGCTTTTTGACAAACCGGGTAATGAAATAAGCTATGGCAAAGTATTTCCATATAAATACGACAGGCGGCATGATGTTAGTATAGTTGTTTCACATAAAATAAACGACCATATTGATATTGGAGCTACTTGGGTGTTTGGCACAGGTAATACCACTACATTAGGGTTCGAGAAATATCCGGCATACTACCAAACAGCTTTAAATCAAGATGTTAATAAGAATGATTATTATGGCAATACTTTTAATGAACCGCAAATTGTTTATTATGAGAATCGTAATAATTACCGAATGCCTGTTTATCACAGGCTCGATGTGGGTATAAGCTTACATAAAGAGAAAAAGTGGGGTAAACGCACATGGAATTTCTCAATATATAATGTATATAACCGTAAAAACCCATTTTTGCTAAACTGGGAAAGAGATTATGAATCAGGTGAAAATAAACTTATACAATATAGCTTGTTTCCATTAATACCTTCAGTATCGTATAGGTTTGAGTTTTGATAAAGTATTAGTAAAGCCGATATATGTATTGGCTCAATAATGAAACTTAAAAGTTAAAAATATGAAATATTTAATTGCAATAGCCATAATAGCTTTATCGGTAGCGTGCCGTAAAGAGATTGATATTAAAATACCTGATAATGAAAGAAGCATTGTGCTAAATGCAGTTGTGCACCCCGATAGTGTTTTTTCGGCAAATGTTTTTAGGAGCAACCATGTTCAAGATAATGTTACACAATTATTATATTTGAATAATGCCAAAGTTGATATACTTGAAAATGGTAATTTGCTTGAAACTTTGCAATTAGATACAGCAGGGTATTATAAAGGAAGTGTTGCAATAGCACAGGTTGGGCATGAGTATGAAATTGTAGTATCGGTTAATGATTTGAAAAGCGCAAAAGGCAAGGTTACAACCGTGCAAACAGTTTCAATAACATCTATCGACTCTGTTGGACACACCACAACTGATGATGATGATTACTACGGACCAATCTATTCTTTAAACGTTGGATTTAATATTTTATACAGAGTTAACTTTAAAGACAATGCAAATGAAAATAATTATTACCGTATAAAAGTTGCGGCGGGCTCGCTTATTGCGGATACTATATATTATGGTTCCGATTCAACCCAATATGATATTTACTATCAACAATTATATACCAATAGTAACGACCCATCAATTGATGTTTGGGCATACTACGATAATTACTACTATTTTTCAGACAAACTATTTAATGGTAAAAATTATGGTTTTGAGATTGTATTGTTTAATATGTCAGAAGGTAAGCAGCCAAAAATATACTTTTATTTAGAGCATATATCGTATGATTTTTACAGATATATGGTAGCTGTTGACAAACAGAGTGAAACGGAAGGTATGGAGCTGTTTTTTCAATCGGTTCAGGTGTTTAGCAATATCAATAATGGTTTTGGCATAGTTGGCACTACAACTGTAAGTAAAGATTCTATAAATTGAATGTTTTGATGCTTTTCTGAGTTCTGTTACTGTTGTCATGTTACTTTTATTAACCACAAACCAATACAAGTAGTTAAAAATCAAGAAAATAAAAAAAAAGATTTTTACCCTACCGCATACCCGAATTTTTTGTATTTTGGCACAATTTTTAAAATTAAATGAACTCTTCAAATTATGGCATTTATTGACGAAAAAATTATTGGTGAGGGACTAACTTTTGATGATGTTTATTTAGTGCCTGCATATTCTGATGTATTGCCGCGTAATGTAGATATATCAACACAATTTTCGCGCAATATTAGGTTAAATACCCCTATTGCATCGGCTGCAATGGATACGGTAACAGAATCAGCAATGGCTATTGCTATAGCGCGCGAAGGTGGTATTGGTGTAATACACAAAAACATGACTATTGAAGACCAAGCGCATAAAGTTCGAATGGTAAAACGTGCCGAAAATGGGATGATAATAGACCCAATTACTATATCAAAAAATAAAATAGTTGCTGATGCACTTGATTTGATGAAGGAATTTAAAATTGGTGGCATCCCTGTTGTTGATAAAACAAATACATTAATTGGTATTGTTACCAATCGCGATTTGCGTTTTGAAACACTAAGTAAAACAATAGATGATGTAATGACATCTGAAAATATTATTACAACCAATCAGAGTATTAATTTAGAAAAGGCAGCCAAAATTTTAATGAAGCATAAAATTGAGAAATTGCCAGTAGTTGATGATAAGTATAAATTAATAGGTCTTATTACATACAAAGATATTACCAAAGCAAAAGATAGACCCAATGCCTGTAAAGACAATAAAGGGCGTTTGCGTGTAGCCGCCGGTGTAGGCGTAACTCATGATACAATGAAACGCATTGGCGCATTGGTTAAAATGGGAGTTGATGCTATAGTTATAGATACTGCCCACGGTCACTCAAAAGGTGTTATAGAAACTTTAAAAAAGGCAAAAAAGAAATTTCCAACTGTTGATTACGTTGTTGGGAATATTGCAACTGCCGAAGCCGCCTTGGCTTTAGTTAAGGCTGGTGCCGATGCTGTTAAGGTTGGAATAGGACCGGGGTCTATTTGTACCACACGTATTGTTGCCGGAGTTGGCGTTCCGCAGTTAACTGCCATAAGCGAAATTGCAGGAGCCTTAAGAAAAACAGGCGTGCCGGTAATTGGTGATGGCGGTATTCGTTATTCGGGCGATATAGTTAAAGGCTTGGCAGCCGGAGCCGATACAATTATGGTGGGCTCAATGTTTGCAGGAACCGATGAGTCGCCGGGCGATACAATTATATACCATGGTCGCAAATTCAAGTCGTACCGCGGAATGGGCTCAATTGAGGCCATGCAAAAAGGCTCAAAAGACCGCTATTTTCAAGATGCTGAAGACGATATTAGCAAATTAGTGCCAGAGGGAATAGCTGCACGTGTACCTTTTAAAGGCTTTTTGTCAGAAGTAATATATCAAATGATTGGAGGATTGAGGTCAGGAATGGGATATTGCGGAGCAGCAACAATTGAACAATTAAAAATGGCAAAATTCGTTAGAATAACCAATGCAGGAATGACCGAAGGTCATCCGCATGATGTTACCATAACACGCGAAGCACCAAACTATTCAAGATAAAACAACAAAAAACAATCTATAAAACAACAATTAAAACAGTATTAAAATGCGAAAAATAATTTTCTCCCTACTTTTTATCTTAAGTGCCACACAATTAATTCAGGCTCAAAATTCAGAGCAGGATATTCTGTTGACTATTGATAATAACAAAATTACCCGTGCAGAGTTTGAACGTATTTATACAAAAAACAATCAAACTCCTGCTTTTGACAGTGCATCGTTGCAAGAATACATGAACCTGTTTGTTAATTTTAAACTTAAGGTTATTGAAGCTGAAACCTTGGGCATGGATACTATTAATAGTTTTAAAATAGAATTAAAAGGGTATAGGGCACAACTCGAAAAGCCATATTTTACTGACGAAGATGCTGATGAGGCTTTGATAGCTGAGGCTTATGAACATATGAAATGGAACGTGAGGGCAAGCCATATTTTAATAAAATGCGGACAGAATGCATTGCCTGCCGATACCCTAAAAGCCTATAATAAAATTTTAAAGATTAGAAAAATGGCTATTAAAGGCGACGATTTTAATGAACTTGCCAAACAGAATTCACAAGACCCATCGGCAGCACGCAATGGTGGCGACTTAGGGTTTTTTACTGCGTTTTCAATGGTATATCCGTTTGAAACAGCAGCTTATAATACCCCTGTGGGTGAAATTTCAAATATTATTCACACAAAATTTGGATACCATATACTAAAGGTAACCGACAAAAAAGAGGATCGCGGGCAGGTTAAGGTTGCTCATATAATGCGTATGGTACCTCAAGGCAGCCCTGCTGAAAAGGACAAAACGCAGTTAAAAAAAATAAATGCTATTTACGACTCAATTCAAAGCGGTGTTAGTTTTAAACTATTGGTTAAACGATATAGCGAAGATAAGGGAACAAGCCAAAAAGGTGGTGAATTGCCTTTTTTTGGTACAGGGCGCATGATTCCTGAATTTGAAAAAGCAGCTTTTGCATTGAGAGAAGTTGGTGATGTTTCAAGACCAATAAAAACAGCATACGGCTACCATATTATAAAATTATTAGATAATAAGCCATTGGAAAGCTTTGAAGAATTAAAGCCTACAATTAAAAAGAAAGTATCAAAAGACATAAGAGCTAAGCGAGGCAAGCAAATGGTAATTAGCCGTTTAAAAAAGGAGTATAATTTAACTGTAAATAAAAAAGCATTACAGCCATTTTATTCAGCATTCGATTCTACCCTATATCTTGGTAAGTGGGATGCAGCTAAAGTGGAAGGACATAACGAAACACTTTTTACAATTGCCGATACAGTGATTTTTACACAGCAAGATTTTGCCAAAAGTATTTCAACCGATGGCTTGCGCAGAATAAAAAAGCCTTTGCAAATTTTAGTTGATGAAGAGTTTAATAGGTACTTAGAGCGTAGCTTAACCAATTTTGAAAAATCAAGGCTTGAAGATAAATACCCTGAATTTAAAAACCTTGTAAAAGAGTACCACGATGGTATTTTGTTATTTAACCTAACCGATATAATAGTTTGGTCAAAAGCTGTGGAAGATACTGCCGGTTTACAGAAGTTTTATAACGAAAACAAAAATAACTACATGTGGGGCGATAGGGTTGAGGCAACTATTTACACCTTTAACAAAAAAGAGTGGGAATTAAAAGTTCAAAAACTTGCAGCAAAAGTTGTTAAGAAAAACATGAATTTGACAGAGGCTCGTAATGATTTTGTGGAAAAAGCTAATGCAAAAGATAGCACCTTTACCCTTAAAGTTAAAAAAGATAAGTTTAGCAAAGGCGATAACGACATTATTGATGCCATAACATGGAAAGCAGGCATAAAAGAAACTCAGGAGCGTGATGAGGCATTTGTACTTGTATATGTAAATAGTGCAATTAGCCCCCAACCAAAGTTGTTAAACGAAAGCAGAGGATTAATAACTGCTGACTATCAAAATTACCTTGAAAAACAATGGCTTGAAAAGCTAAGAGCTAAGTATAAAATTGTAATAAACGAGGATATTTTTAAATCAATGATAAAAAAGTAGCTGAGCTAATAGCTTTTTTTAACATAAATTATGAAGCAATTATTAATTATATTCTTCTTTTCTTTTACAGTATTTTGGGCATGTAATTCATTATTTGGAGGAAAACCGAGTGAGGAAATTGTTGCGCAGGTTGGAGGCGAAAATCTTACTATGTCTCAACTTAAGGTGATATTGCCTTTAAATATGAATAAAATTGATTCAATTTCATTTGCACAAAACTACATTGAAAAGTGGGTTAGAAATCAATTAATGTTAGAAAAGGCAGAAATAAATTTAGATAAAAAAACACAAGAAAGCATTGAGGTAATGATAGATAATTACAGAACATCGTTAATGCTTTTTAAATACCAGCAATTAATTATCCGGCAAAAGCTTGACACAATTGTTACCGATAAACAAATTGATGATTATTATAGTAATAATTCGGGTAATTTTAGGCTTGACAGCAGTGTGGTAAAGTCAATTTATATACAATTGCCAAAATCGTTATTTAACAGGAATAAGGTGCGACGTTGGATAAGATCAAAAAAGGAAGAAGATATTATTACTTTGGAAGACTATTGTTATCAAAATGCCCGAAATTTTAGTATGGGTGAAGAGTGGAAGTATTTTGGTATGGTGTTAAGTAATTTGCCTCGTAAAATAAGTAATCAGGATGCATTTTTAAGATATAATAAGTACATTGAAACAACAGATTCGCTATATGCATATTATGTTGCAATTTTAGATTACAAATTAACAAATGACACAATACCTGTATTTTTTGTAAAGAATCAAATTCGCAATATTCTTATTAACCACAGAAAAGTTAAACTTATTAAAGATTTGGAAAACAACATATATAATGATGCAGTTAACCAAAAGAAATTTATTATTCATACCAATTAAAGTAAAATAAATGTTTATAAGATTTTTATCGATAGTGCTATTATTAAGCATGCAATTAATTAGTGTTAAAGCCCAAGATAAGGTTATAATTGATCAGGTGGTTGCTATTGTTGGTAAGCAAATTATTTTGCAAAGCGACATTGAGAATCAGGTTTTACAATTGCGTGCACAGGGCTACTACTCATCGCGAGATATTAAATGCGAGGTTTTTGAGCAAATGCTTAGTGCAAAACTATTGGTTAATCAGGCAATACTTGATAGTGTTGAGGTTTCTGAGGGTGAAATAAAAACCGAAATGGAACGCCGTATGAATTACTTTATTAATCAAATTGGTAGCGAGGAGAAACTTGAAGAATATTATAAAAAATCGATACCTGAAATAAAAGAGGAGTTTCGTGAGATAATTAAAGAGCAGTTGTTAAGCCAGCGTATGCAGCAAGAGGTAACTGCCGACTTAAAAGTTACGCCTCAAGAGGTTAAATCATATTTTAAAAGTATTCCAACCGATAGTTTGCCAATTATAAATATTGAATTTGAACTTGAGCAAATTATTGTAAATCCTCATATTAAAGAGGTTGAGATACTGCGCATTAAAGATAAGTTGCGCGAATTTAAGGATCGCATATTAAAGGGTGAAAACTTTGCAACCCTTGCAGTGCTATATTCTGATGATCCCGGTTCGGCAGCTAAAGGCGGAGAATTAGGTTTTGTGGGTAGAGGCGATTTAGTATCTGAATTTTCGGCAGTTGCTTTTAATTTAGAAGAAGGTGAAGTGTCAAAAATTGTGAAAACCGATTATGGATACCACATAATACAGCTTATCGAGCAAAAAGGTGAACGTATTAACTGCCGGCATATCTTGCTGAAACCACGTATAAGCCCTAGTGAAAAAATGAAAGCAAAAAGTAATTTAGATACAATTAGAAATGCAATACTTAAAAAAGAGATAACATTTAAGCAAGCATGTTGGAAATACTCTGAAGATGAAGACACAAAATTAAACGGTGGTGGTATGGTAAATCCTATGACAGGCAATTCACGGTGGGAGGCATCGCAATTGGAACCAAAAATTGCCTATGCCATACAAGACCTTGAGATAGGTGGAATATCAAAACCGTTTGAGGCTGAAGATGTGAATGGAAAGGTAGTTTATAAAATTGTACGGTTAAAAAACAAAACCGAGCCGCACCCTGCAAACTTAAAAGACGATTACCAGCGCATACAGGATATTGCACTTGAAAAGAAAAAAAACGAATTTATGAAAGAGTGGGTTGATAAAAAGGTAAAAAACACTTACCTACGAATTGACGATGATTTTAAAAATTGTGAATTTGAAAACCCCGTTTGGAATTAATAGAAAGAAATAATGGTTGACTATAAAGATAATGTTGAGGCCGTTGATGCCTTAAAAGTATCGTTTGATAAACTTGCAACTGAAATTAAGAAGGTAATTATTGGGCAAGATGATATTGTAAAAGAGACATTAATTTCAATATTTAGTGGTGGTCATTGTTTGTTAATAGGTGTACCGGGTTTGGCAAAAACACTATTGGTAAATACAATATCAAATGCATTGGGCTTAAATTATAAAAGAATTCAATTTACACCCGATTTAATGCCAAGTGATATAATTGGAGCCGAAATTTTAGATGAAAACCGTGAGTTTAAATTTGTGAAAGGACCTTTGTTCGCAAATATTATTTTGGCTGATGAAATAAACCGGACACCGCCAAAAACACAGTCGGCATTGCTTGAGGCCATGCAGGAGAAATCGGTTACTACCGCAGGTAAAACTTTTAAATTAGATGAACCGTTTTTTGTATTAGCAACCCAAAACCCAATAGAGCAAGAGGGGACATACCCATTGCCCGAAGCGCAGTTAGATAGGTTTATGTTTAACATATGGTTAGATTATCCAACCATTGAAAGCGAGGTTGATATTGTGGCTGAAACAACTTCTGACATTAAAAGAGAGGTAAATAAGGTGCTTAAAGCTGACGAAATAATTTTTTTTCAGCAACTTATACGCAAAATACCAATTAATGAAGCAGTACTGAAATATGCAGTTAATTTGGCTGCAAAAACCCGTCCTAATACCAAACTTGCTTTGCCAATTACCAACCAATATGTAAATTGGGGTGCAGGTCCAAGGGCTTCGCAGTTTTTAGTGTTGGGGGCAAAAGCTCATGCAGCTATATCAGGAAAATACTCACCCGATATTGAAGATGTTAAAGCCGTAGCTTTCCCAATTTTGCGACATAGAATTATACGTAACTACAAAGCCGAGGCCGAAAAGGTTACTGTTGATAATATTATACAAAACATAATTGATAGCCAATAAAAGCTCGTTTGTTGCCTTTTATTAGCCGTATAAAAAATGTTAACTAATATGTTTACATTGCCATATAATAAGACAATAAACTAATGCAAATTAACTTCAAAAAACACTTATTATTAATTATGTTATTTGCCATAATTGCAAATACTATACTGGCTCAAAAAAGTACCAAGGTTGAAATTCTTCACTCAAATTTTTTTCGTTCTGATAAAGATATTGGAGATGGCGCACAAAGGCTGATAGGCAATGTTGCTTTTAGGCAGGATAGCACCATTATGAAGTGCGACAGTGCATGGTTTTATTCTGATGAAAACATGTTTGAGGCCTTTGGTCATGTGCATCTTTACAAACAGGGCGACAACACAATTGAC
Organism: uncultured Bacteroidales bacterium; assembly: GCA_965370965.1. GTDB lineage: Bacteria > Bacteroidota > Bacteroidia > Bacteroidales > SZUA-534 > GH45. The sequence continues at coordinate 5,806 of CBDUWQ010000056.1, read as the reverse complement.
ATTAAAAGTAACTTTTTACGCCATAACGGAAATACAAAAATAGCACAATTCAGAAAAAAAGTAGTTATGCGCGACACTCAGGTTGTTTTATATACCGATTCGCTCGATTATGATATAAGAAACGATATTGGATATTACCTATACGGTGCAACAATTGTTGACAGTGCCACTACACTAACAAGTGTAAAAGGGCATTATTATAATAAAAAGCGCGAAATTTATTTTAAAGATAAAGTGATAGTTTTGCATAACAAGGGTGAATATGAAATGTACTCGGATACTTTGAAATATGATACCCAAACAAAAATAACCTACTTTTTTGGGCCAACCGAGTTTTATAACGACACAAATTATATGTATGCCGAGTTTGGGTGGTATAATACAAATAATGATAAAGCATTTTTTAAGCAGAATGCCATATATAATAATCCTAAGCAGAGCATTACCGCCGATAGTATTTATTACAACCGCAATATAAAACACGGTATTGCATACTCAAATGTTGTAGCTACCGATACTGCCCAACAGGTGGTTATTACAGGCAATTACCTTGAAACTTTTCAAAATCCTGATAAAGTACTTGTTACCGATAGTGCCTTGCTAATTCATATTATTGATGGCGATAGCCTGTTTTTACATGCCGATACCATTATTACCGAGTTTGACACGTCGGGTAAACATCGTGTTTTTTATGCATTTCACCATACCCGTATATTTAAATCAAATTTTCAGGCACAAACCGACAGCTTATATTTTTCAATGGTCGATTCGGTTTTGCAGTTTCATGGCAATCCTATTATTTGGGCCGATGAAAACCAAATTACAGCCACGTATATCGAGAGCTTTTTTATAGACGAAAAATTAGATCATTTTAAATTGTTTGATGGCGGTTTAATTATATCGATGGAAGATACCGCACATTTTAACCAAATAAAAGGTGTTGAATTGACGGGTTATCTGCGCAATAATAAAATTTATAAAATTGATGTGTTTAAAAAGAGCGAAACTATATATTTTCCGGTTGATAAGTATGGTATTTTTGGTGTAAACAAAAGCAAAAGCACCGATATTACCATATTTATTAAAAACAATAAAATGCATCGCATAATTTACCGGCAGTCTTATGAAGGTAAAATGCATCCGCTTGACGAACTGACTCCTAAGCAAATGAAAGTACGCGATTTTGTTTGGCTCGATAAATATAGACCTGTTAAGCCTACTGACGTTTTTATTTGGATAGAGAGACCTAAAGATACCTTAAAAAATAAAAGAAGGCCGCCAAGTTCAAAAAACTATCAAACTATACGAAAAATACCGATACATTAGAATGTTCATAATCGCTCAGTTTAGGTTTTATCAAGAGTTGAATCCGATATTTATAATTAGATTATAACAAATAATTACATTACTATTATTTTATGTAACCATTCACTATTTTGTGTGTCTAAAGCAACATGACAATTATTATTAAAATTGCTTTTGTTTAATTGTTTTTATTTCAATAAAACAATTTTTTAGTTTTATTGTAACCTTTCTCAATATAAAAAGTAAGCAATGCGAAAGGAACAATTATATTTAGTAGAATTTGAGCAAGAGTGCATACTTTAATTTCAGACACATATAAAAAATTAAGCTTGTGAAGTATAGAATTTTATTATTATTATCCATTATAACAGCCCCAATTTTCTCACAGGAAAACAAAAAAACAATTGAAATAATTAAAATTGAGAATAGCCCCAAAATTGACGGCGTTCTTAATGATGCTGTATGGCTGAATATTCCTATAGCTAATAGTTTTATACAGTTTGACCCATATAATGGTGCACCCGCAACCGAGCAAACCGAGGTAAAAATTATTTATGATAATAACGCTGTTTATGTAGGTGCCATGCTTTACGACAGTAAACCCGATAGTATTTTTACAACTTTGTCAAAACGAGACGCAGGGTTTGGTGTTGATGCCGATATGTTTAATTTATCGTTAAGTACTTTTAACGATGGTATTAATACAAACTTATTTATTGTTACAGCTGCGGGTGTTCAGTCTGACATGAAAGTCTCCTCGAACAATGAAGATTTAAACTGGGATGCAGTTTGGGAAAGTGCTGTAAACATTACTGATAAAGGGTGGGTTGTTGAGATGAAGATACCCTATTCGGCCTTGCGGTTTTCAAAAGCCGAGATTCAAACATGGGGAGTTAACTTTTTTAGGGGTATAATCAGAAAACAGGAGTGGAGCAGTTGGAATTGGATAAATAATGAAATAGAGGGCTTTTCAAACCAAGCCGGCGAACTAACAAACATTAAAGGTATTGAACCCCCTTTGCGCCTTTCGTTTACACCTTATTTGTCAACTTATGCCGAACATAAATCAGAGGGTAATAGCTGGTCAAAAGGAATAAAGGGAGGGTTAGATTTAAAATATGGCATTAATGAGAGTTTTACATTGGATTTAATGCTGATACCTGATTTCTCGCAGGTGCAAACTGATGATATGATTTTAAATTTGTCGGCTTTTGAAACAAAATACCAAGAGAGGCGTCCATTTTTTACCGAGGGAACAGAGCTTTTTGATAAGGGAGAAATTTTCTACTCAAAACGCATAGGCTCATTTCCTAAAGATTATGAAAATATTTATGATAGTTTATACGTTAATGAAGAAGTTATTTTAAACCCAACAGAAACCCAAATTATTAATGCAACAAAGGTTACAGGTAGAACCGGTAAAGGACTTGGTTTGGGTTTTTTTAATGCAATAACACTTAAGTCGGTTGCGCAAATAAACGACACAATAACCGGCGAGAGCAGAGATTATATAACACAACCATTTACCAATTATAATATACTTGTTTTTGATCAAAACCTTAAAAATAACTCATTTGCAAGTGTTATTAATACAAATATGGTAATGCCCGACAATAAATATACGGCAAATGTTACAGCAAGTGAGTTTTTACTGAAAAACAAAAAGCAAAATTATCAACTTGAGGGTATTGTAGGTGTAAGTCAAATACATAATGTGGCATTAAATACCGAGTTTGGTTATAAGCACGATTTAGAAATTGCAAAAACAGGTGGGCATATTCAATCGTCGATAAATCAGGTTTTGATTGATGATAAATACACTCAAAATGACATGGGGTATTTAAGGCATAATGATTTTATGGAAACAAGTGCCGATGTTAGTTATAGAATTCTTCAGCCATATAAAAACATATTGAATTGGAATATCAGATTCGACTCAGAATATAAAAACCAATTTAGCACAATGAATTTTGTGCAGTGGCAAATAGGAATGAATATGAACACTACATTTAAAAGCAGATGGAATTTTGGAGGGTTTTTTGATGCAATGCCTTACGGGATTTATGATTACTATGAAGCACACAAAGAGGGACAAGTTTTTGAAAAAGCACCCGCTGCTTATGGAGGTTTGCATTTTGGTAGCGATAAGCGAAAAAAGTTTTCGTTTCATGCTTTTAGCATGTATTGGAATGCTGATTCGGAATACAATGAGGAGATGATGAGGATTACGTTTGAACCAACATGGCGTGTTAACGATAAGCTGCGCTTTACTTTAGAAAGTATGCAACGGTACAGTATCAATGATATTGGTTATGTTAATGAGGGATCGGATATTATATATTTTGGAAGACGTAACAGAAGAACAGTTACAAACACACTTATAACCGATATTGTTTTTAACGAAAAAATGTCATTAAGTTTAAGAGCCCGACATTACTGGTCGGCAGCATATTATAAGCAATTTTATACGCTTAATACCGATGGTACTTTAACCGAGGATAACTCATATGATGAAAATAATGATATTAATTATAATTTTTTTAATATCAATATGGTTTATACATGGCGTTTTGCCCCCGGAAGTGATTTGTTATTGGTTTGGAAAAACTCTGTTTATGAGTCGGGCGACGTGGTGTTAAATAATTATTGGAGCAACTTAAACAATATTCTTGATTCGCCCCAAACAAATCTTTTCTCAATAAAAGTGCTTTACTATTTAGATTATTTGTATTTGAAAAAGTAAACACATCACATCGTTGTAGCCAATACAAGTCGTGCATTTTGGATATTTAATTACTAGATATGGAAGATTATTATTATTTCATACATAAGAATTCTATCACTGCTGGTTCAAAGTGCCGAGATAAATTACCTAAGATTTTTAAGGTAAAAAGAGCTAAATAGCCTTTAAATGCATACTTTTCTGATAAAAATGAAGCAGAAGGTCCTTTTGATTCTCTCCAGACACTAAAAAAGAAATCTTTCATATTAGCTGTGATTAAACTTCAAAAACATAGACAAAGGATTCTGAAGTCCAGTAACATAATGGTGAAGGAGAATTTCATATACACTAATGAGGATGATTCTTATTCAATTGACCATATGAGCGTATTTGCACATATAACTATTGGCAAGATTTCTAATTCAAAGGTTAAAGGAGTCCATTTTTATAATCCTAATACTGTGAGAATAATCGAAAAGAAATATATTGATTCAAAGACTGGTTGTTATTCTGTAAGAATTGAGAAGCTTAACGAGCAAACAGGACAATGGATTGAGAAAGAAACAGAATCTACCTTCTTTCCAGATGATTGGGACTTGAACAAGTTATTCCATGAATATAATTGTGCATTTTCAAATAAGTGTTTAACATCTGGAAATGTATATCATTCGATGACTTCTAATAATATTAAAGTTGAGTTTATAATAAATCAGGATGATAAAATTTTGACTTGTTATCCAATATTTGTGAAGGAATAAAACATGTACAGCATACAACACGCAGTCAAAAATAATTTGGCGGAAACAGGTTTTGGTAGGTTTATATTTTTAATTAAGCTTATTGTAAATAGATACGGTAAGTAGTTAAGTGCCAAACTATTCCTACTGCTACTGTTTCATGCTAAAAAAAAATGAGCATACTGCTATCAGTCTATAATTGACGCCATAATTGCCATCCAAAAATACTTGTCATAACTATTACATAGACAACTAAAACATAAACCCATTTTCCTCCAAATTTTGGAGTAGAGATTGAGGATAAGTTTAGTGCCGATAGAAGCATCATGAGTGTATAAATCAAAATGGAAAAAGCAGAAGTCGTAAAAATGCCTTCAAATAAAAATATAAGTGCCATTATAAGTACATTGTTATCCAAAGGGAAGCCTTTGTATGTTTTACTGTCGATAAGGCCATAAACATTAAAGTAACTCAAACGGATAGCACTTGTAGCAATAATTACAAAAGCTCCGGGTATAAACCATACATTATAATTTCCGTAGCTTAAAAGTATTATTGCAGGTAAAACTCCAAAACTTACAATATCAATTATTGAATCAAGTTGAGATCCAAAAACACCTTGTATTTTTGTCCTGCCTTTTAATTTTCGGGCAATAATTCCATCATACCAATCGAACAGAACTGCCCAAAGTACTCCAATTATTGCTGCCGGAAAATTTCCTTTAATTGCAAAATAAATTCCTAATACAGCACTCAATAATCCAATTAAAGAACAAATATTTGGTAAATCTTTGGCAAAAGTAAGCATGCCGGGCTGCTGTTTGTCGTTCATATTATTTGTTCTTTAAATACATTACATTTTTCAATGCTTCAATAAGCTTACTGTTTTCCTCATTGGTGCGACTTGCAATTCGAATATATCGGGTTGCACCAGGTTGTGTTTTTTCAACACTATCTTTTATATAAATATTGTATTCAATAAAAAGACGCTTTGTTACTTCCGGTCCGCTTAAAGCAGCATTGGGCAAACGACAAAAAATAT